>CAYSWE010000078.1:0-12957 GCA_964434515.1 uncultured Phycisphaerales bacterium
CGAACTGTCCGTCGTCGAACGCGGCACCGGCGATCCGGTCGAGTTCTACTCTGTGCGGTGCGGGGCCGTCGGGAGTAGTGGCGTGCATCGCGCTGGCGTCTGCCGTTTGAAGGGCGTCCAGGTCGGCGAGCAAGACCTCATCGTGACACCAAGGACCGATGCCTACGCCGTCAGTACGACGGTCGTTGCCGTCCGCTCGGGTATGGGGGCGCAGCGCGTCTGGTTGTCTCCGAGTGTTGCTATGCGCGTGCGCGTTCGTCGTTCCGACGGGCAGCCCGCCGCGGCGGTGCGCATCGAGTTGGCACCGCAGGGTAAGCGGCAACGCACAGCTCGATCGGCTGTTGCCGTGAGCGGAGCGGATGGCCTCGCCGCGATGCGGGTGGATTACGCGGGCGTCTACCGTCTGACCGCGACAGGCGAGCACATCGCCACGGTCTCGCTGCCGAAGGTGGACATCGTTCCAGATCAGACCCTCGATGTTGAGGTCCACGCGGGTGCCCGGCTCTATGGCACGGTGCGGCCCGTGTCTGCCTTGAAGGAGATAGGCGTTCGTTCGGACGTTCCAGCGCAGGTCGGTCTCGTGGTGCGTGACGCCAACACACGTGTGCGACTCCTGTCGCCGACCGACTCGCCGCTGCATCCGATCTCCGCAGCCGGAACGTTTGATATCCAGCACATCCCGGCGGGCACTTGGGATGTCTACTTGGCCACCTACCGCGGTCTGCGCCAGCCACGGCTAGCACAGGTTACGTTGGCCGCTGGCGCCGAGCGCAAGCTCAGCCTCGACATCAGCCAGGTGCGAGGTGCACGGCTCACGGGCCGCGTGTTTGTTGACGGCGTCCCGCTGCGCAAGACGGCATTCATCGTCTATGCGTGGAAGACACGCCCGCGCGGGTGGTACGCGTGGTTCGGTCTGCCTATCCAGACAACGGACGAGGCCGGTCGGTTCGCCGTGCATGACCTGAAACCCGCGTTCTACTCGGTCTGGGCGGACGTCGAGGGTGGCACCAAGGGCCTCGCTCTGCGCGTCGACGATTTTGTGCGCGTTGAGCCGGGGCAGAGTCTCGTGCACGACTTCCATTTGCATCGCCGCCCCCTCACACTCGAGTTGCGCGACGCCGCCGGCGGTCGGTTCGCGAATCGCAAGATCGCCGTGCGCGGCGCTCCCGGTTCGCGCGTGCGAGAGTTCCGCTCCAACGCGACCAGCCAGCTCGTCCTGGATCCAGCGCCGATTTGGCCGGTTTGGGTGCGGCTAGCAAAGAGTGCTGGCGAGGATCGAGCAGTTTGGCAGGGGCCCTTCGAAGTGCCGCAAGGGCGCGCACGATTTCACGCGAACGTCACGCTAGCGCGAGAGTGAGGCCGGCGAGACCCGGTCGAGACTGGGAAGTGATTGGTGCGCGGGCCCCTAACGAACGTGGACGCCGAATACGCCGGACTGTAGGACGTCGGGGCACGGAGCGAACTGAGCCGCCTGCAGGTAGATCGTCGCGCCGACGAGCGATGCCGGTAGGGGCAGCGTAGTGTCCAGGGCACCGTTGGCCGGCACGAAGCCGAAGCGCAGGATGTTGAGGCCCGGGTCCCCAAGAAACTGAATGCCCAGGTCAAAGCACCACGGCGCGCGGTCCCAGCGAAAGCGACCGCGCTTGCCGCTCCAGAGGAAAAGTCCGATCGCGCGTGGACCGTAGCCGGCGGAGCGGAACGTCACGGGTTTGCCCGCGATTGCATCGGTCCAATCGATGGCGAGTCGATGCGGCGAACCGATCGAGACCTCTGCGAGCAGCTGAATCAGTCCGGCCTGGTAGGTGATCTGCGTCTCGGTGACTTCCCATGAGCCTTCGGGCCAGTCGGTGTTCCAGTCGCGATAGCTCTTGAGCACGGGTTGGTTTTGGGGCGGCACGATCGGCGGACCCTGGTAGGCGCTCGGTGGTTTGAAGTTGCGAACCACTCCTCCCGTCAGGATGCCGGGGGCGGGCCCGAACTTCGACTTGCTGGCGTTGTCCCAGTCCGTGCCGTCGGCGAACCAGGCGTGGAACGTCTCCTGCACGCTGTGGAGCGAGCCCGCGCTGCGCATGTTGGTCAGGAAGGTCCAGCCAGCCGGGTTGACCCCGAAGACGTAGTGCAGGTAACCCTCGGCGGCGTTCGTGTACGCCCGTGTCCTCGGCAGATCGAGCCCGAAGCGTGCCATGGCCGCGAGCCCTAACCCCTGGCGCAGTTTGGCGTAGTTGGATCCCCACGTGTGATGCTGCGCCTCGAGAAACGCTCGATAGGCGTCCTTGGGGAGCTCTTGGTCGAGCAGCCATTTGCCGGCTTTGGCGTGGATGGCGCGGATGTCGGCAGCCACGCTCGGCGTTGCGCCGCGCAGACTCGCATACTCGAGCCAGGCCGTGTTGAACGGCTGTTCGAACGGAAAAAGGTAGGCCGACCAGACGAACATGTGCGTCGTGCGATAAGAGCGATCGAAGAAGCTCCGATACTTGGTGTCGTTGGTGAGCCCGTAGAGATAGAGCGCTGCGCGGAGTCGATTCGTCTTCTGCCAGTAGGCCGAGTCCTCCGCTACGGCGCTCTTGAAGCCCCGGTTGTCATAGCTGGAGGGGATGCGTCGTGGATGGCGTTCGAGCCACAGCCAGGCGCGCTCGGCTGCCGCTTGCAGTCGGCGAGCGTAGTTTTGGAGGGCATTTTGTGGTTGCCGGGCGAAGACCCGGGCCGCGTGCGCGAACACGCCACAAGCGGAGATCGTGGCCGAGGCCGTGGCGGGCGCGTAGCGCCGAACTCCGTTGTCCTTCGAAGGCGGGCTCGCCGCTGACCAATCCAAGACGGAGACCTTGTGCAGGACCGAACCGTCGGCGGTCTGCATGCGCAGCAGCCAGTCGATTTCCCACTTGGCCTCGTCGAGGATGTCCGGGACGCCATTGTGCGACTCGGGAATGCTCCAGTCATCGGGCCAGGAGCCAGGCCGTGTTTTCCACGCGTCGAGCAGGTGATGCACGGCATCGTCGGCGAAGTTGACATACTTGTTGTAGTCGCCGGCGTCGTGCCAACCGCCCGAAAGATTGCGCGCCGTCTGCGGGCGCGGATCCAGCACCGAGCGACAGTCGAGGTCCTGTTGCGCATGGGTGTGGCAAGTGCCGTCGGTCCAGCTTGCGCCAGCGTACGGGGTTCGCTTCGCTTGACCGCAGCGCTGATAGTAGAACATGCGCATCGCATGCTTCATGACCTCGCGATAGGCGTTGCGCCCGATCTCGAAGTTCTCCGAGCGGATGCCTGCGACCGGATCGTGGACGTAAAAGCGACCCACTTCGGTGAGGTTCGAGAAATCGAGCCACCAGACGCGGTCGCCCGACAGCGCCTGGACCTTGCCTCCCTGCCACGCACGCGGCCTGCCGCGCCAGGCCAGGCTCCCGTCGGCTCGGCGCACTTCAATCCAAGCCGACGGCTTGTATGGCTTCGGCGCATCGAAGCCGACCACCGGCTCGCGCAGGATCGCCACCTTCTTGGATAGTGGCAGATAGCCGAAGTGGTCGACCCGGATGTGGGCGCTGGAGACTTGGTCGGACGGCACCTGGCCCTGGAGCGGCGCCATCAAGAGTACGAGGATCGAGATCGAGCGAGAGTCCATACCTTGTCCTGCAATCGGTGCGGCAAGGTTACGGCGTTCCGACAGGGATTCCACCCGTGGAGCACCGGTTGCCCGTCGGCACCGGTAACGACGGAGGTTGCACGCACTGCATCCGGCGGATGGTATGAAAGCGTCGCGCGCTTAAGGGCCCCGCAGAGGTCCTCTTGCGCGAGTTCTTAGCTCTGCCAGAGCGACGTCGGGGTTCTCCAGGATCATGCTGTGCCCGGCAGCCGGGACCTCGCAAAACACGCCGTTCGGCAGCAGGCTCGCAGTGACCTCAATGTCCGCCGGGTCGACGAGCGTGTCTTCCATTCCGGCGTGACACGTGACGCGCGCCTTTACCGATGGGAGGAGGCTCCGGTAGTCGCGTTCGAGCAGTGCATCGACTTGTCGGAGTGTCGTCGCGCGCTCCTCGGCGCTGGGAGCATAGGCACGCAGGATGTCTCGGACGACGCGTTCGTGTCGCTCCAGGAACGTGCGTCCAAACAGGAACGGGAGTAACACGGTTGCGATGCGCTCAGGCTGCTCGCTGGTGAACACGGTTCGAAACATCTCATAGACGGCGCGCGGGCGTGCGCCGCCGACCGACTCGGTGCCGAATAGGAACGCTTCGCGGACCCTACCCGGATACCTGGCCCCCAGGGCGAGCGCGAGTTTGCCGCCCATCGAAGTGCCCAGCACGTGCGTCGCCTCGATGCCAACGTCGTCGAGAATCGTCGCGATGTCCTCGATGGCGTTTGTGAACGTCCATGGCCGAGGCTCGTGTTTGGCGCGGCCGAGTCCACGCGGATCGAAGAGGATGGTCTTCCAACCGTGTCGGACCAGCGTGCGCGGCAGCGTGCCGAACAGGCGCGAGCTGTTCCCGAGACCCGGCACGAGCAGCAATGGGGGGCCTTCGCCGACGACGTTGTAGGGGAGCGCGGCACCGTCCGAGGCTCGGGCGGTCTGCCAGTTCGGAGTCATGCGATCGGGCCTCGCGCGCTGCAGGGCCTACAGGTGTCCGCGAATCCGCTCGTCGAGGTTGGCCTGATCGGCGGAGAAGCTTGCCAGGCCACCGAGGGTCAGCTGTGTGTCCCATGCCGTCTTCCCTGCACGCACGTCGGCTTTCCACGTCTCGTAGACCGGGATCTTGCCGTCCTTGGTGATGGTCGCCCGCTGCGCAGCGTCCAGCGTGGGGAAGTAGCTGGCGCACCCGGCATCGCTGAGAGCGCCGCGGACCGAATCGGCGTCGAGCTTGGCGACATCGAGCTTGGCGAGGGCGTCGACGGCGTGGGATGACGCTTCGTCCACGTCCCAGAACACGTGCAGCTTTTCGGCGTCGGCATCCACGCCCGGCGCGAACTCGACTGGAAACTCGGCCTGGATTCCGTCCTCTATTGGCGTCGGCGAGGCAAGCCACGCATGCGCGACCTTGGTCGGCATGGTGTAAACGTCAAGGCCTGCGAGCGCGGGGACCTGCTCGCCGCCACGCATGGATGCGCCGATCTGCTTGGTCGGCGCCACACCCGATGCGCGCAACTCGGCAACGACTCGCTGGCTCGCGGCCGTGGCGCGCTCGCCAGCGTTTTTTCCGTCGCCGAGTCCGTGCTTGGCGATGAAGGCATTGATGCGCCCCATGAAGACATTGCACCACTGGGGTTTGGCGACGCGGGCGATCAGGAGATTCTGTCGCGCGGAGAAGCCGAGCGTGAAGTTGACCGGGATGCCATCGTCGGCCAGGCGCCGCGCCGCGACCAGGCCCGATGGCGTCAGCGGCACCTTGACGATGAAGTGCGTCGGATGGATCGCCGCGTAGCGCCTGCCATACGCCACGCTGGCCTCGATGTCGTTCGCCAGGTCGGTGTGCAGCTCGACCGAGACTTTCGCACCAAACTGCCGCCAGAGGGCCAGCCCGTGCTTGGCGTTGAGCACGAACGCCGTCTCGAGGACCAGATCGCGGTCGGAGATGCCCGGAGCCTTGGCACGAATCAGCTTGGCTGCCTGCGGAACGACGTCGTCGTAGATTCCCTTCTGGACCTCCCGGTTGAGCAGAGTGTTGTTGGTCGTGAGCGCGGCAAACTCGCGGCACCAAAGCTCCTTCGCTGCATCGATGTCGCCGGTGTCGAGCCACAGCTCGGTTCCCCGGTCGAGCAGCGGTTGCCACGCTGGGACCGAGGGGAATGTGTCGCCGCTGGCTTTTCCACCGTCCAGGCAGAACTCACGAAGAGCTGTCGCGAGGGGGGAGTCTGGGGCGTGATCTTCTGGTTTGCGTTGTTTGTCCAGGCTGCCTGCTGGCCTTTCGGATGGGGTTGGGAAGAAGACGTGTCGGACGATGAGGTCAGGAATGCGCCGACGACTATAGGGGGTTTGCTTCGAGTTTCCGATTGGCGATGGCGTGGATCGCCCGGCCGTTCGGGTGTTGAATGGCAGGCGATGGTTCCAAACGACATGACCGATCTTCCCCGCTCCGATGCGTTCCTTCCCCGGCACCTCGGCCCGCGCGATGCCGACGTGCGTGCGATGCTCGCTACCTTGGATTGCGCCTCGCTCGAAGATCTGACGAAGCGAGCCGTTCCGGCGGCCATCCTGGCCAAGGATCAGCTCGATCTGCCACCGGCGCGCGGAGAGAGCGAGTGTGTCGCGGAACTCCAGCAGCTCGCCAGCCGCAACCGCGTGTTGCGCTCGTACCTCGGACAGGGCTACTACGACACCCTTACGCCCGCGGTCATCCAGCGCAATGTCTTCGAGAACCCAGGTTGGTACACGCAATACACCGCCTATCAGGCGGAGATCTCGCAGGGGCGGCTCGAGGCTCTGTTCAACTTCCAGACGATGCTCGTCGATTTGACTGGAATGGAGTGTGCGAACTCGTCGTTGCTGGACGAGGCGACCGCTGCGGCCGAAGCGATGACGCTGGCGAGTCGCGTCGTGCGGGATGACCGAAGCGTGTTCTTTGTCGATGCCAACACCCATGCGCAGACCATCGCGGTCGTGCAGACGCGGGCCGAACCGCTCGGCATCGAAGTCGTCGTCGGTGACCCAGCAAAGCTCGAGCCGGACGCGCGGTGCTTCGCCGCGCTTGTGTCTTATCCGGGGAGTGACGGTTCGATCGAGGACTTCGAAGCGCTCGGCGAGCGATTGCACGCGAACGGTTCCCTCCTCGTAGTCACCACGGACCTCCTGGCGTTGACGCTCCTGCGGGCGCCGGGCGAGTTTGGTGCGGACGTCGTTGTCGGGAGCACGCAGCGTTTCGGCGTTCCGCTCGGCTATGGCGGACCACACGCTGCCTTCCTCACGACGCGCGATGCCTACAAGCGGCAGATGCCTGGGCGCATCGTCGGGCTCTCGGTCGACGCCGCGGGCAAGCCCGCGCTGCGCCTGGCGTTGCAGACGCGGGAGCAGCACATTCGGCGTGACAAGGCGACCAGCAACATCTGCACCGCCCAGGTCCTGCTCGCCGTCATCGCCGGGATGTATGCTGTCTACCACGGTCCGGAAGGGCTGCGCAACATCGCTCGGCGCGTGCGCGCCTCGACGAGTGCTCTCGTCGTGGCATTGCGCGGTGCGGGCTGCACGGTGCGCAATGATCTTTGGTTCGACACCATCCGCATCGACCCCGCAGGAGACGCGAAGGCCGTCTTGGCCAAGGCGCTCGAACTCGGGATCAATCTGCGCGACTTTGGCGACGGTTCGATCGGCGTGGCGCTCGACGAGACGGTGGATGTCGCGGACCTCGCCGACGTTGCCAAGGCGTTTGGCGCCACTGGGGTCGAGGTCGTCGTCGCCGGGCCGGAGCTGCCGGCGCCACACGCTCGCACGACCGAGTTCCTGACGCACCCGGTATTTCATCGTTACCGGTCCGAGACTGAGTTGCTGCGCTACATCAAGCGGCTCGAAGCGCGTGATCTATCCCTCACGACCTCCATGATTCCGCTGGGCTCGTGCACGATGAAGCTCAACGCGGCTGCCGAAATGTATCCGGTCAGTTTCGCGGGCTTTGCCAGGCTGCATCCGTTCGCGCCACTGGATCAGGCCGCTGGGTATGTCGAACTCCATGCGCGTCTCGAACGCTGGCTGACGGAGATCACTGGTTTCGCCGCCTGCTCCTTGCAGCCCAACGCCGGTTCCCAGGGTGAGTACACCGGCTTGCTCGTCATTCGCGCCTTGCACCGGGCGAGTGGTCAGGCGCAACGCAACGTCTGCGTGATCCCGAGTTCTGCCCACGGCACCAATCCTGCCAGCGCCAAGCTCGCAGGGATGGAGGTCGTCGTCGTGCGCTGCGACGAAGCCGGCAATGTCGACGTCGACGACCTGAAGGCGAAGTGCGTCGAGATCGGCGATCGACTCGCCGCGCTCATGATCACCTATCCCTCGACCCATGGCGTCTATGAGGCCACGATTCGGGACATATGTGCGTTGATTCACGAGCACGGTGGGCGCGTCTACTTCGATGGCGCGAACATGAATGCGCTCGTCGCGATCGCGCGGCCGGCCGATATGGGCGCCGATGTGTGCCATCTCAACCTGCACAAGACGTTCTGCATCCCGCACGGTGGAGGCGGCCCAGGCGTTGGCCCGATTTGCGTGACCGATGAGCTGGCACCGTTTCTTCCCGGTCATCCAATCATCCAGACGGGTGGCGAGCACGCGATCGGGCCGGTCGCCGCCGCGCCGTGGGGGAGTGCCTCGATCCTACCGATTTCCTATGCCTACATTGCCATGGCTGGTGCCGCTGGGCTCAGGAAGGCGACTCAGGTCGCGATCCTCAATGCCAATTACATTGCGACACGCCTTGAGCCATACTTCCCTGTGCTCTATCGCGGGCAGGGAGGCTTCGTTGCGCACGAGTGCATCCTCGACACCCGGCACTTCACCAAGAGCGCCGGTGTCGAGGTCGATGACATCGCCAAGCGGCTCATGGACTTTGGTTTTCACGCACCGACGATGTCGTTCCCGGTATCTGGAACGCTGATGGTCGAGCCGACCGAGAGCGAATCCCGAGCGGAACTGGACCGCTTCTGCGAGGCGATGATCGCCATTCGTCAGGAGATCCGCGAGATCGAGGAGGGCCGCGCAGGTCGCGACGACAATGTCCTCGGGCACGCGCCGCACACTGCGGCGGCGGCCGTCGCTACACAATGGGCACGGCCCTACACGCGCGAGCAGGCTTGCTTTCCGACCGCGTCACAGCGCGAGCACAAGTATTGGCCGCCGGTGGCGCGGATCGACAACGTGCACGGCGACCGGAATCTGATCTGCTCGTGTCCGCCTGTGGCGGGTTCCGAGTAGTCGTGGCAGCAGCGAGAATCGCGGACGCTACTTGTTCAGGATGAACGTGACCTTCATCGTCACGCGGTATTCCGTGACCTTCCCATCCTTGATGACGACCTTCTGGTCCTGAACCCAAGCGCCTTTGACGTTGTCGAGGGTCTTGCTGGCGCGCTCGACGCCGTTCTGGATTGCGTCTTCGAAGCTCTTGGATGACGAAGCGATGATCTCGGTGATGCGGGCGACGCTCATGGAACGTGGTTCTCCTGTGTTTTGGACCTGATTGTCGTGAACGGAAACACGGTAGAAGCGGTGGCCCGACAAAGCTACACGGACCTCGAGTCTGTCCCGATCGGAGGACACGCTCTACCGATACGCATGGCTGGTCAGATCGCGTAAGTCACGTCTATGGAATGGCTTGTGTCAAATCCTTGTGGTCGGGCCGACTTGGCACCGGCGTTGCGACGACGGCCGCGACACAGGAAACAAGGAAGCACGACATGAATCCTCACAAAGGCCGTTCCGGGGCCCACCGTCTTCTTCGCTTTGCGCTCTTCGCGCTCTTCATCTTCGCTGCCCTGGGCTTGCAAGGCTGCATCTTCTACGGCCACGGCCACTACCACGAGTGCGGCCCCGCCTTTGATATCTGCGACGCCATCGCCGAATCCGTATGCTGGTAGCGCGGGCCCTGGGCCCTTAGCGGAACGTCACCACGATGTCGCGCTCCTTGTCGCCTCGGCGTACGCGCAGGCGTAGCTTGGTCGGCGGCTTTGAGTGCTGCAGCCGAAGGTAGGCGTGAAACTCGGCGCCGCGCATCCGTTCCGCGAAGCCATCGACGGCCACGATCACGTCGCCGACCGCAAGTCCGGACTTACGGACGGCGGGTCGAAAGAGCCCGCGCACGCGGAGCGCCAGCTTGGTCTTGGGGATCTGTAGGCGAGCCTTCGCAGAAGCCTTGATCTCGCTCACCCAGAGGCCCGGCGCTGGCGGCAGGGAATACATGGAGGCGCGCCAAGCGAGCGTCGGTTTTCGCCAGCCGGTTGCCAGTTCGAGGGTGAGCGGTTTCGCGTCTTGTGAGTCGCCGCGCTCGACGACGACGGCGAGCTTGGCGTCTTTGCCGGCGTGATCGAGCACCCAGATCACGTCGGCGATCGACGTGATGGCTTGGCCGCCAAGAAGACGGATGCGGTCACCGGCCTCAAGACCCGCCCGGGCAGCCGGCGTGCCGGACTCGACCGATCGAATCCTCGTGCCATCATCGCGATCGAGCGTCAGGCCCACCTGCGACGGCGGCGGAAAACGGGTCGCAAAATCCCGCACGTCGAAGGTGCCCGCTTGGAGCGCGAGCTGCTGCTGTGCCTCGTGGACCTGGTGGCAGTGGATACAGTTCTTGCGCGTCGGCGCGCCGCCCTTGCCCTCCATGACCGCGACCGGAAACTCCTCCGCGTGTGTGTAGCGTGGCGCCGGACCGCGCTTCTTGGCGAGTGTTGCTCGGTTGGCGGGATAGTTTCTGTGGAGTTCGAGGATCCGGAGCAAGGCCTTGCGCAACCCGGGCAGAGAGTTCAGCGCCATGGCGTCGCGGCCGTCGCGTGCGCCGTAGCGGCCGTAGACCGTTCCGTCGGCGTTGAGGCAGACGATCGCTGCCGTCAGGTCATAGTCGAACTGGAATCTCTGCAAGTCCACGCCTTGCATGCGTACGACGCGAACACAGACGAAGCGGTCGAGGATGGCGGAGAGCTTGGCATCGGGACGGACCAACTGCCCGTCGAAGTCACGGCAGTTCTCTCACGGCACGCAGCGAAACAGCGCCAGGAGTGGCCGCTTGGTCTTGGCTGCCTCGGCGCGCGCAGCACCGAGGTCGCCATACCGCCATCGCTTGTCCGTGCCGGTGTCGCCGAGTTCGCGTTGCAGCCGATCGAGTGGCCGTGCTCCCGAGTCTTGCGCGGTGAGGCGATGGGGACTCACCAGGCAGGCAAACAAGGCGAACAGAGAGAGGGGCGGCGAGTGTCGTCTCATCCTCGCAGTCTAGCCGCGATTCTCGTAGACGTCCTGCAGCCGAACTGGGTCGGGACGTTCTCCGCGGGTGATGGCCATGGCTTGGATCGCGGCGGCTGCGGCAGCTAGGTTGGTCAGGCACGGGACCTTGTAGGTCACGGCGTTCGACCGGATCTGGTTGTCATCGGTCCGCTCGAGCTTGCCCGAGGGCGTGTTGATGATGAGCGCCACGTCGCGGTTCTTGATCATGTCAACCACGTGCGGTCGGCCTTCGTGCACCTTGTTGACCAACTCGCAGGGCACTCCCTGATTGCGCAGCGTCTTGTGGGTTCCCGACGTTGCGACGAGTTCGTAGCCGAGACTTGCCAGGCGAGCTGCCAGCCCGGTGATTGCGCGCTTGTCGGAGTCTTTGACAGAGATGAAGATCCGTCCCTCGCGCGGGAGGTCGACGCCGGCTGCTTCCATCGCCTTGGCGAACGCGGTGCCGAAGTTGTCGTCGATTCCCATGACCTCGCCGGTCGATCGCATCTCCGGACCGAGGATGGTATCCACGCCGGGAAACTTGACGAACGGGAAGACCGGAGCCTTCACGGAGAAGTGTTTCGGGACGACTTCCTTCGTGAATCCGATGTCCGCCAGGCTCTCGCCGGCTTGGGCGCGCGCCGCGTATTTTGCCAGGGGCAGACCAATGGCCTTGGACACGAATGGCACCGTGCGTGACGCCCTTGGGTTGACCTCTAGCACGTAGACGCGGTTGCCCTTGACGGCAAACTGCACGTTCATCAGGCCGCAGATCCCCAGGTCGCGGGCCATCGCGATGGTCTGCTTGCGGATGTCATCGACGATGTCATCTGCGAGTGTGTACGGCGGGATCGAGCAGCACGAGTCCCCCGAGTGAATCCCGGCTTCTTCGATGTGCTCCATGATGCCGCCGATGACGAAATGCTCGCCGTCGCCGACCAGGTCGACGTCGACCTCGATCGCGTCCTCGAGGAACTTGTCGACCAGCACCGGGCGCTCCTCGGATGCCTGTACGGCCTCGGTCATGTAGTGCTCGAGCGCTGCGTCGTCGTAGACGATTTCCATTGCGCGCCCACCGAGCACGTAGGATGGCCGAACGACGACCGGGTAACCGATTTCGTGGGCCACGACGAGCGCTTCCGCGACGTTCGTTGCCGTGCCATTCTCCGGTTGGCGGATGCCGAGCCGATGGAGCAACTGCTGGAAGAGCTTGCGGTCTTCGCACGCGTCGATGCTCTCGATCGGCGTGCCGAGTAGCGGAACGCCCGCCGCGGTCAGCCCCTTCGCCAGGTTGATTGGTGTTTGGCCGCCGAACTGGATGATTACACCCTTGGGCGTGAGCCGCTCGGTGATGTGCAGGACGTCTTCGAGCGTCAGTGGCTCAAAGAACAGCATGTCGGAGGTGTCGAAGTCAGTCGATACGGTCTCTGGGTTGCTGTTGACCATGACGGTCTCGTAGCCGAGCTCGCCAAGGACGAAGGCCGCGTGGCAGCAACAATAGTCGAACTCGATTCCCTGTCCGATGCGGTTGGGACCGCCGCCTAGGATGATGATACGTTCCTTCTCGGAGAGGCGGATCTCGTCTTCCTGCTCGTAGGTCGAGTAGTAGTACGGTGTGTAGGCCTCGAACTCGGCGGCGCAGGTGTCGACGAGTTTATAGCTCGGCCGGATTCCGAGTGCGCGGCGGCGCTCGGCGACGTCGCGTTCACCGACGCCCGCGGCACTGGCGAGCTGGCGATCCGAGAAGCCGCTCTGCTTGGCGGCGAAGAGCGTCGTCTTTGTGAATCCCGCGAGGCCAGCGGCGCAGTTCGTGGCGATCGAGCGTTCGTCCTCGACGAGCTGGGCGCACTGATCGAGGAACCAGGGATCGATGCCGGTCGCCGTATGGATCTCGTCGATCGACAGAGCCGCCCACAGTGCAGCGCGCAACCATTGGACGCGACCCGGCCGTGGCGTCACGAGGTTGGCGCGGATCTCCTCGTGGCTGGGGCGCTCATCGTCGCCCCATGGCGGCACGCCGGGGGTGGCGCCGAATCCGACATATCCGGTCTCGAGCCCGCGCAGTGCCTTTTGGAACG
>CAYSWE010000079.1:0-12920 GCA_964434515.1 uncultured Phycisphaerales bacterium
GACGCGGCGCAAGGTCGACGGCTCTCCGGTGGTCTGTGGTGACAAGGTCGTGTTTGGATCCGGCGACGGAAGGCTGTACCTCCTGGCGATGACCGACGGCAAGTTGCTCTGGAAATACGACATCGGGCGGCCGGTTTTTTCCTCGCCGGCCGTCGCCCGCGGATTCGTCGTCGTGGGTTCGAACGATGGCCGGCTCTACGCCTTCCGGCCAAAGCCCGCCGGTCATCGCTGACCTGGTTGCGATGCGACTGCCGCTGCTGACACCGGGCACCGGTAGTTTCTTCTGTGGGAGTTGTCTGCGCGACAACGTCTTGGCTCGGGCGTTGCGCGCGATTGGCCACGAAGTGACGGTCGTGCCCCTTTATTTGCCGCGCGTGCTGGAAGAGCCGGCGCCGGAGGAACCGGTGCTACTTGGCGGGATCAACATGTACCTGCAGCAGAAGTCGCGCATCGCGCGCGTGCTGCCTCGGTGGCTTACGCGCGTGTTCGATCGTCCTGGCCTGCTGCGTTGGGCGGCGAAGCGAGGCAACATGACGGACGCCGCCGACCTCGGAGCTCTGGCGCTTTCGATGCTGCGCGGCGAGCTGGGGCATCAGGCCAAGGAGGTCGAGCGGCTCGTCGATTGGATCGGTGCGTTGCCGCGTCCCGATGTCCTGGTGATCTCCAATGTCATGTTGAGTGGCGTCGTGCGTCGACTGCGCGAGGCGATCGGCTGTCCGATTCTGAGCACGCTGCAGGGCGAGGCTCCGTTTCTCGACGCGCTCCCCGAGCCGTTCCGCTCCGACACATGGGCGGAGCTGCGGCTTCGCGCCAACGAAATCTCGGCGTTCGTGCCGGTGAGCCGAACCTATGGCGAGGTTATATGCGAGCGCCTCGGCCTCGAGCGGGCGCGCGTGCACCCCGTGCACAATGGCATCGACCTCGGCGACTACGACGCGAGACCGCAGCCGCTCGCCACGCGGAACCCGCGGACCATCGGCTACCTTGCGCGCATGTGTCACGACAAGGGGCTGCACACGCTGGTGGATGCGTTCGTCGCGCTGCGCTCGCAAGGTTCCATGTCGGACGTGCGTCTGCGCATCGCGGGCGTGCGATTGGCCGAGGACGAGCCCTTCGTCGAGCAGTTGCGAGCGACGCTGGCGCGCCATGGACTCGCCGGCGACGTCGAGTTCTCGGCCAACATCGCGCGCCCGGAGAAACTCGCCCAGCTGAGATCGCTGTCCGTGCTTTCCGTGCCCGCGACCTACGGCGAATCCTTCGGACTCTATGTGCTCGAAGCGCTCGCCTGCGGCGTGCCCGTGGTCGAGCCGCGGCACGGGGCGTTCGCCGAACTCCTCGAAGAGACCGGCGGCGGGCTGCTTTGTGAGCCCGACGACGCTGCCTCGCTCGCCGAAGCACTTGCCGAACTCTTGAACGATGGCGCGCGAGCGCAGACACTCGCCGATGCCGGCCGCGCCGCGGTCTTCGCGCATTTCACGGCCGAGCGCATGGCGCGGGACTTCGAACGCGTTTGCTTCGCTCTGACCAAACCGCACTGAACGGGAGTCCGCATGCCGCAAGAAACCGCTTCGAGTAATCTCTGGATGGTCTTCGTCCTCGCGACGGTCGTGTCGTGGGGCGTCTACGGCGTGTTCTTGCACAGCGGCCAGGCCGCCATGGGGGACCCAGCGAACGGGCGCTACAAGGCGTTCCTCTGGGTCGGCATCGCTTACTTCTTGATCGCGGTCTTGGCGCCATTGGCTGTGCTCGTCATGAATGGGGCCGACTGGGCCATGCCGTCCAAGGGGATTGCCTGGTCGCTTCTTGCGGGCGTGGTCGGAGCCATCGGGGCGTTCTGTGTGTTGTTGGCCTTCGGCGCAAAGGGCAACCCCGCGGCCGTCATGTCGATCATCTTTGCTGGCGCGCCGATCGTGAATGCCGCGGTCGCCCTGGCGCTGCATCCGCCAGCCGGTGGTCTGAGTTCGATCCGTTGGCAGTTCTTCGCGGGGATCCTCCTGGCGGCGTGCGGTGGCATGCTCGTCACGTTTTACAAACCGGGACCCGGAGCGGCGGCGAAGCGGCCGGCTGCGCCGATCGACGCACCGGCGAACGGCCGATGACGCACGCGCTGGTCGAAGTCCGCGGGCTCGTGCAGCGCTACCCAGCCGTCGACCAGGCGCCACGGGACATCCTCTGCGGCCTCGACTTGGACGTCGAGGCCGGCGAGTCCGTGGCGATCGTCGGGCCGTCGGGTTGCGGCAAGAGCACGCTGCTCAACGTCATCGGTGCGTTGTTGCCGCCGACGAGTGGGACGGTTCGGTTCGATGGGAGGGACCTGGCCGATCTGTCCGAGGACGAACGGGCGGGGCTGCGTCGAGACGAGATTGGCTACGTGTTTCAGTCGCACCACCTACTGCCCCAGCTGAGCGCGATCGAGAACGTGCTCGTCCCGACGCTGGTCGGTGGCGGGAATCGACGGGCCCTGGCGGCGCGCGCCGCGTCGCTACTTGGCGACGTGGGTCTGGCCGATCGCACGGGGCATCGGCCGGCGCAGCTTTCCGGCGGAGAGTGTCAGCGAGTCGCCGTGGTGCGCGCCCTGATCAACGAGCCGCGCGTCATCCTCGCCGATGAGCCGACGGGTTCGCTCGACGGCGAAGCTGCCGAGCAGCTCGCGACACTGCTCTGTGATCTGCAGAAAAAGGCCTCGGTTGCTTTACTCACTGTAACGCACGCCCCGACGCTGGCGGCGCGGATGCAGCGCGTTCTCGAGATGCGCGACGGCAAACTCGTGGGCGCCTCGACGTGAGCGTCTGGCGCCTCATCCTTCGGAGCCTTCGCTACTACTGGCGCACTCTGCTCGGCGTCGTCGTCGGCGCCGCGATCGGGGCCGCGGTGCTGGTTGGCGCGCTCGCCGTCGGCGATTCCGTGCGATCCAGCCTGCACGAGGGCGCGGCGCAGCGTGTTGGCAAGATCGACGTCCTGCTGCACGGGCGTGACCGGTGGTTCGAGTCGAGCCTCGCTGACCGACTGGCGGAAGATCTCCATGCGACCGTCGCACCCGCGGTCAACTTGCCGGGGATCGCTAGCTCCGGAGGTGGTGCGTTGCGCACCGGCATCGTCGACGTCTTCGGTGTCGACGCGCGGTTCTTCGAGCTCAGTCCGCGCGGGGAACGCCGGGCGATCACTGCCGGCAAGGCCTGGATCAACCAGCGCCTCGCCGCGCAGCTCTCGGTTCGGGCGGGCGATGCGATGCTGCTGCGCGTTGAGAAACCGAGCGCTCTGCCGCGCGACGTCGTGCTGTCGACCATCGATGATGTTTCGTTTGCGATTCGGGTCGAGGTGGCTGGCGTGCTCGACGACGCGCAGTTCGGTCGCTTCGGTCTGCGCGCGAGCCAGATCCCGCCGTTCGATGTGTTCGTCTCGCTAGTGTGGTTGCAGGAGCAGCTCGAGCTCGGTGCTCGCGCCAATATGATCGCCGTGGGCAAGGCTGCCGATGGCGCGGTTCTCGCCGCGCGCGCCGATGTTGCCCTGCGGCGGCGCTGGACGCTGGCCGACGCCGAGCTGCGGGCGAGCTTGTCGGGCGACGGCGTCGCCGAGCTTGCGAGCGGGCGCGTCTTTGTCGAGCCAGGTGTGATCGCTGCGGCGCGCGCAATCGCGCCCGACGCGGTCGGCGTGCTGACCTACTTCGTGATCTCGCTGCGGCACGGTGCTCGCACGACGCCCTACTCGACCGTTGCTGGTATCGGACCGCTCACACCCAAGACGCCACCGACCGAGGACGCGCTCGGGGGCTTGCTGGGGCTGGTTCCCACGGGGCCGCAACGCGACGAGTCGATCGTCCTCAACCAGTGGCTCGCCGACGATCTCAAGGCAAAGGTCGGTGACCACATCGAACTCGAGTATTTCGTCATGGGCGAGGGACAGCGGCTCGTCAAGGCGACGCATTCTCTGCGCGTCTCGCGCGTGATCCCGGTGCGGGGCGCTGCCGCCGATGCCTCGCTCATGCCGGAGTTTCCCGGTCTTGCCGATGCCAAGAACTGCCGCGACTGGGAACCGGGTGTGCCGGTCGATCTCGATCGGATTCGTGACAAGGACGAGCAGTACTGGGACGAGCATCGCGGCACGCCGAAAGCGTTCGTCACGCTCGGGACCGCGTGCCGTCTTTGGTCCAACCGCTTTGGTGACCTAACGGCGATTCGCGCGCCGGTGGCGCGGGCCGAGCGTCTGCGCGTGGAACTCCCGCGTAAGCTGGATCCGGCTGCGGTCGGACTACGCTTTGTCGACCTGCGCGGGCGAGCGTTTGCCGCGGGCGTTCCCGCTACCGACTTTGGTGGTCTGTTTCTCGGGCTGAGCTTCTTCCTCATCATCGGAGCAGTTTTGCTCACGGCGTTGCTCTTCGTGTTTGGAGTCGAGCAGCGCACGAGCGAGGTCGGCATGCTGTTGGCCGTTGGCTTCCGACGCACGCAAGTGCGCCGGCTCTTCTTGCTTGAAGCGCTCGTCCTTGCCGGGATCGGCGGTGCGCTCGGCGTGTTCCTGGGGATTGGCTATACGCGGCTCGTGCTGCGTGGCCTTGCAACGATCTGGCGCGACGCGGTTGGACAGACGACCGTCACGTTCCACGCCAGCGCGACCATGCTGGGAATCGGTGTGGTCTCCAGCGTCCTCATCGCGCTATTGGCGATTGCCTGGGCGTTGCGCAAGGCGTTTCGCCAGCCCGCGGCGCTGCTCCTACGCAGCGAGGGCACGTCGGTCGAGGTTCGCGCTGGAGGACGGTTCGTCGGGCATCGCGAGCTCTGGTTCGCTGGCGTCTGCGTGGTTTTCGCCGTCGTCGTTGCACTGAAGGTACAGGGAACGGACGCCGAGGCGGGCGCGTTCTTTGGCGTTGGCGCGCTCGTGCTCGTTGCGGGGATCCTCGTTTGTCGCTGGCTTCTGCGGCGCTTCGCCGCCAGTCGGACGTCCCTGGTCTCGGTGGCCGCACTCTGTCGACGCAACGCCGGGCGTCGTCGCGGTCGGAGCTGGGCGACCATCGCGCTGCGCGCCAGCGGGACGTTCCTAGTGACCGCCGTGCAGACTGGACGGCTCGAGCCGCCACACGACGCGACCGAGCGCGCCTCGGGGACGGGTGGGTTCGCGTTCTTTGGCCGCACGACGCTTCCCGTGCTGCGGGACCTTCAGACCGCGGAGGGTCGCGAGGCCTACGGTTTGGATCGGGCCGAGCTGGCCGGTGCGCGGATCGTCGCGATGCGCGTGCGCGACGGGGACGACGCAAGCTGCCTGAACCTGAGTCTGCCGCAGAATCCGCGACTCTTTGGCGTCCGTTCGCAGGAGTTTGTCGAACGCGGCGCGTTTTCGTTCGTGAGTGGGCTGCCTCTGCCGGGCGGATCCGAGCCGCGCAACCGGTGGCAGCTCTTGGATGCGGACTTCGGCCCCGACGTGGTTCCGGCGATCGGCGATCAGGCCAGTGTGCAGTGGACCCTGCACAAGGCGCTCGGCGATGCGATCGAGTACGTCGATGAGCGCGGGCATGCCTTTCAAGTGCGCATTGTCGCCACGGTTCGGAGCTCAGTCTTGCAGGGCAACCTGGTGGTCGCTGCAAAGCAGTTGGAGCGGCGGTTTCCCTCGGCGAGTGGCTATCGCGCATTCCTCATCGATGCATCCAGCGACCGGGCCGCCGCGGTGTCCGCCAGTCTGACGCGCGCGCTCGAGGACGTTGGCCTCGAGCTCACGCCGACGGCGGATCGACTGCGGGCCTTCAACGCCATTCAAAACACCTATCTCATGATTTTCCAGGTGCTCGGCGCGCTCGGTGTCTTGCTGGGTTGTGTCGGCCTGGGCGTCGTCGTGCTGCGCAACGCGCTCGAACGTCGTAGCGAACTCGCCACGTTGAGCGCTCTCGGTTGGGAGCGGCGTTCGATCCGGCAACTCATCTGGGGCGAGCACGCGTGGCTCGTCGCGCTCGGCCTGGCCTGTGGTTTGGTGGCGGCGGTGCTGGCGGTGTTGCCGGGATTGTTTGCCGGGACGCTGACCTGGACGCCCATCGCCGGCATCGTCGCCGCCGTGGGCCTGACCGGACTCTTTTGGGTCTGGCTCGCCACGCGCGTCGCGTCCGGCGCGGGAATGCTCAAGCTGGCGCGGGAAGAGTAGCGCTACGGACCGGAGTCTCAAGCTCCCGCCGCCGATCAGCCGAAGAATCCATACCCCCACAGCATTGCAGGGATGACCCACCCTTGGACCACGACTTGTTCGATCTGTTCGCCCGATACTCAGGTCTGACGGCAGAGGAGGTGCGCACTGCGGCGGCGAGTTATGCGGCCTTCAACCAGAGCGCATGGCAAGATTGCGCGGGAGAGACCTGGGAGCAGCGGGCATTGCAGTTCTATGGTCGTGCGGATGGCTATGTCTTCGACCTGATCAACAGCAACAGGTCCAAGTCGAGATTGCGGGCTGTCTACGAGCAGTTCGGCCATTTCGCCTGGTTCGAGAGGTCCGGGCCCGAAGTGCTCGAGTTTGGCGGCGGCCTTGGGCTGGGCTGTTCGATACTCCGTGACCTCGGACGCAAGGTCACCTATGTCGATGTGGAGGGGCCGGTCGCACGGTTTGCACGTTGGTACTTCGACCAAACCGGGCAGCGCGACATCGAGATGCTGATCACCCCAGTGGACAGGCTGGTCCTGCCCCCGAATCGCAAATGGGATTTCATCTTCACTGACTCGGTGATTGAGCATCTGGTTCACCCTGTCGCGACGGTCGATACTCTGGCCGAGGCGATCCGTCCAGGTGGCGTTCTCTACCTTCTGATCGATGCGCATACCGTTGATCCGCGTTTTCCGATGCATCGCCATATCCACATCGATGAGCTGCTCCGGGGTTCCACGACGCTCTCCTCCTTGGAGCACGTGTTACACGATGGCGACGGCCTGAACGTGTTTCGCAGGCCCCTTGCCCCGGTCGCCGTGTAAGCGGCACGATCTCGGCGCGGCTCGGATCGATGGCACCGCGAATCCACGTTCGGCCGAGCATGCAAACTTCCAGTTCCTCCGACCATCCGTGCAACGTCGAGTGGGCCGGCCACTCCCCTGCGGACGGTGCGGGACCGTGAGGCGGCGGCGGTTTCGCTTCGGCAACTCATGCGGGGTGACCGCGCGTGGCTCAGCGCGGCCGAGAACGGGCCAGGTTGGCGCTCACGCACCGATGGACAGTTGGCCTGGCGCTTCGCACAATGGTGGTTTGCACGTTCTTGCAATGCCAATCCATCCGAGATGCCGCCCAGCGACTCTTCCACCGGTCCGCACCTGGACGCCGCAGCCTGGCCGCGTTTGATCCAGGACCTAGCCGTCGAGGCGATTCTGCTGGTGATCTCATCGTGGATGGGGCCCCGACTGAGGCAGGAGCTGACGCCCGAGGACATCTGGCAGGAGACGCTCTGCCTGGCCTGGCGCGATCGGCATCAGCACGTCTGGCGCGACCTGCCGAGCTATCGTCGATGGATCCTCGGCATCGCGCGCAATCGAATCCGTGACGCGGTTACCTATCTGAGCGCGCAGAAGCGTGGCGGGGGCAAGCGACCCGAACTGCTGTCGGCGCTCGCGTTTGCGTGCGGGGACGACGACAGCGTGTCGGGCCTCCTGCCGGTCAACTCCCAGACGCCGAGCCGGACGGCCATGCTTCGTGATCGGGCTCGCGCGATGGAACGGGCGTTGAGTTCGCTTGCCGTGGAGTATCGCGACGCCGTGCGTTTGCGCCTGTTCGAACGGCTACCTCTCAAGGAAGTCGCCAAGCAGCTTGGCGTGTCGTTGGCGACCGCGAAGAAGCGTGTGTATCTGGGGGCGGAACTCTATCGGACGGCGCTACGCGAAGTCTTGAGCCACGTGCCGGGATCGCGAGGTGCTTCTTCGTGAGTCGAGACGATTCGGACGAGCCGCTCTACGACGCGTTTGATCGGATCCTCGAGGCGCGCTTCCAGGGGAAGGACCTGGATGCAACCGAGCTGCGGGCGCAGATGCCCGATCGCCTCGCTGAGATCGACACTGCGTCGCGTCTGGCCGACGAACTCACGGCGCCGTGGGGGACGGAGACCAAGCCTGTCCTCGCAGGCTATCGCATCTTGCAAGAGATCGGACGTGGCGGAATGGGAACGGTCTACCTGGCCGAACAGGAAAAGCTAGGGCGGCGCGTGGCCATCAAAGTGCTCGCTCCATCGCTTGCGTTGTCGGCTCGCAGTCGTCAACGCTTCCTCGCGGAGGCGAAGGCGCTGGCCCGCCTGACCGACGAACACATCGTCGCTGTGCACGATGTGTTCGAGCAGGATGGCGTCCTGGCCTACGCGATGGAATGGGTCGAAGGGGAGAGCCTGCAGCAGCTTCTGCACGGGCTGCGGCGGCGGGATCTCCGCGCGCGGAGCATCGCCGAACTCGCTCGGGAGCTGGGCGTCGACGAGGCCACCCTGGACGCGCGGACGCCGCTGCAGTTTTGGCTGCAGACCGGCATCGCGATCGCCCGCGCCCTGCACAAGGTGCATGAACTCGGCATCGTCCATCGCGACGTCAAGCCTGGCAACGTGCTGATTCGCCGAAACGGGCAGGCGCTGCTGGCCGACTTTGGGTTGGCGCGTTCAGAGGATGCGCTGGCCTCGCATTCGACCGGCTTCGTCGGGACGCCGATCTACGCCCCGCCCGAGCAGCTACGCGCCGACGAGCGCGCGCAACCGGGGGACGACAGCCGTAACGAGATCCGATCGAAAGCGGGGAGTGAGCCTGGTGCGGGTTCGAAGGGTCCCACGGTGGACCATCGGGTGGACATCTACGCTCTCGCCGTGACGCTTTATGAGGTCATCGCGGGCAAGCCTCCGTTTCGGGGAGCGACGACCGCCGCCGTGCTGCAGCGGATTGCGACCGGTCATGCGCAGCCGCTTCGATCGGCTGCACCTGGCCTGCCACGCGATCTGGATGTCGTGCTTGCTAAGGCGATGGACCCCGACCCGGATCAGCGCTACCAGGATGCCGCCGCGATGGCGGATGATCTGGAGCGCGTTCTGTTGCTGCAGCCGATCGAGGCGCGTCGGCCCAGCTTGGTGCGTCGGAGTGTGCGGCTGTTTCGCCGTCACCGGGCGGGTCTCGTGGCTGCAGGTCTTGGAGCCGGAGTCGTGCTTTTGCTCGGGACCATTTGGATGCGCCGGGAAACCTGGAAGCGGCAACGGCCGGCGCGCGTCGCGGCCTTGCGACATCGAGCGTATCTGCAGCTCTTGCGGTCGGCGGTGCGGCGGGCGACGTGGCTGGATCTCGTGCGTGGGGAGGTCGACCAGGCGGCGTTCGAACGAGCGCAGGCCGGGCGTCGTGCGGCGCTCGCCAGCTATGCGGCGGCTCTGTCGCTCGAATCGAGTCGGCGGCTCGTTACCGAGCATGCTGCACTCGAACTCGTCGTGCATCTCCCCGAGATCGTCAAGGCCGGCCTCGGTGTCGACGAAATCCTGGCTCGCTATCCGGCGCTGGGGCGAATTCCTCCGCTGGTTCTGCGCTCCCTCACACGTTCGACTTGGTTGCAGTCGAGTCCGAACGATCCGACTCCGCGTGTCATGTCCGTCCGGCTCGCCGTTCCGACGGCGCGCCCCGGTGGCAAGCCGCTCGACGCCGCGTCGCTCGAGCGGCGCAGGGTCTGGGGGCTCTTAGGCTTCCTCGGCGGCGCGAACGAGATCTGCGAGGACTCATGGCGATTGCTCGATCAGGACGGCTGGGACTTGCCGCTGATCGATGTGGCGCTCGCCCAGATCTACTTGGCTGATGGTCGCCCGGCCCTCGCCCTGCAGCGTCTTCAGGGGGCGCTCGCTCGCTTCCCGACCCTTCGTGGCTTGCAGTTGGATCTGGCGGGGGTCGCCGTCGAGTTGCAGGATCATCGCAAGGCCGTGCATGTGTTGGATGCGGTTGCCCCCGCGCAGCGCCGTTCGCGTCGTTGGCGAATCCTGTACGCACGCGCGCTCGCCATCGTGGACCCAGCAAAGGCCCGACCGTTGCTCGAAGCGCTGGAGCGGAGCCAACCGGACGATCCTGAGCCGATCTATGCCCTGGCGCGCCTCGATCTGCGCCTGCGCCGGGTCGAGCCGGCGTTCGGTCGGCTCGCGCGGCTCGTCGAGGCGCGGCCACACGTGGCACGGTATCGGCTGACTTTGGCGCGCGCCGCGCTCCGGTTGGCACAGGCGAAGGTTTACCTGGATCAGGTGCGCTACGTCGTGCGTTCGAGATTCGGGGCATTCCGTTCCGCAGGCGAGGCGCGGGATCTCCTCGACATCCTGCAGATCGGTGGTTTGAGCCGGCTCTACGCTCGCGGTGTTGCGCAACGCCGGATGTACGGGAGCCTCGATGCGATCGGTGTCTCGGATGACTGGTGGGTGGGGCGAGCGGGGTGGTCTTCGCGCCAGCAGGTGGAGGGGCGTCTCTTGCTCGAGGCGAAGTCGCGGCGCCAGCGCAGTCCGTCGCCGATCCGGGACGCCGAGCGCGAGAAAAGGTAGCCATTTCTACTTCGGATTGCTCCCTGGGGGGCATGCGGAGAGCAACTCATCCAAGCCGAGCCTTCGGGTTCGCGCTCGTGGGCCTCGGATTCGTCGCGAACGTCGCGGTCTGCCAGGCGACGACACACTCCAAGAAGCCGAGTCTCGCGGAGCTCAAGCAGCGCTACGAAAAGAAGCTCGAGGCCCCCTGGATTGCCAAGGGCAAGTGGGTGCTCGACTACGACGAAGCGAGGCGGCGTGCCAAGCGGGAGGGCAAACTGATCTTTGCCTACTTCTCGCGGTCGTACTCCTACTGAGGCCCGTGCCATGTGCTCGAGAGCCGTGTGCTTTCGCAGGATGGGATCGAGGCGTTCACCAGCAAGGTCATCCCCTTTCTTCACATCACGACGAGGATCCCAGGGAAGAAATACGACGACCTGCTCGTGAAGCGTGGGCGCGCGATGTTCCCGACGCTTGCATTCTTGGACGCCGATGGCCGGTTCCTGACTACGCTTCATTACACGAAACGGTCGCTCCAGGGCTTCGAGGATACGCTGGCCAAGGTCGCTCGCCTCCAGAAGCTCCGCGCACGTGCTGCGACGGACCCACAGGCGGCCAAGGACCTTCTGCTACTTGAGCTGGATATGAAGGCGCTGTCGTTCACGGCAGCGCGGGACCGTGCCAAGGGCATGAGTTTCTCTCCGGGCGAGCGACGGATCTACGAAGCCGCCCTGGTCGAAACGCTCGTTCGCTTTGGTGCTCGCCATGGTGTCGACGAGGCAAAGGAGGCCGTCGCGGCGCTCGATTTGGAATCCGGTCCCAGGGCGCGGGCAAAGGCGATTCTCGAGGATCTGGAGATTCGCGCTACGCTCCGCCCGATTCTCCGGCGGCGCCGGCCAGGAATCGATCCGGATCCTCCGTATCACCTCGCCTACGCCCTCTTTCGGAAGGGCCGGGTGCCCAGCGACAAGCCCCGTGTCGACCTGCTCTATTGGACCAGCTTGTCGCGGGCCGCATTTCAGGTCAAGGACGTGCGCACGTTCGAAGCAGCGGTCCGGCACTTGCGTCCGGCCCTCACCAAGTCCAACGCGGCGTGGCTGAAGCGTCTCGAAGCCAAGCTTGCGCTCCTCAAACAGCAGGCTGGCATCGAGAAACAAGCTGACGAAACAGACTCCTCTCATCGCTCCCAACCCAAACTACGGAAGTAATCCAATGAAGACATCGTCTCTTCTTCTCGTGGCATCGCTCTCCATCGGTGCGTCCATATCGGCGCAGACCAAGCCATGCCTAGCAATGAATGACGCGACGAGCAACGCGTCGCGGCTCATTACAGCCAAGAGTTCGGCAGGCCCGGGTTATTGGGCCCTCCAATGGAGCCCAAAGTCGACGTACGTTGCGCGTGCAATGACGATCTTCACGGGCAGCCGTTTTCTGAGTGGCTTCCATTCTCTGGAGGTTTGGACGCACAATCCGAGCACCAAGCTGCCTGGTGTGCGTCTCGCCGGCGGGACTTGGTACCTCCCCAAGGTTAGCCCTCACGCCTGGTATGGGACGAACCTGGACAAGCCGCAGATCCTTCGTAAGGGAGCGACCTACTGGATCGTCTGGATCGAGCCGGGCTGGAGCAACCTACCGCACCAGGTCGGTGGTATGCCGAGCCTGCCTCTCTTGCACCGGAACGGTCCGAACGGCACATGGGCCTCGATCAAGCCATGGGGGTTCAAGTTCCGACTCTATTGCAAGCTTCGGGACCGGCCGTCTCTGAGGCCCGTTGGGCAACCGTGCTCCGGAGCGGACCGGCGCCTGGCGACGAGCTTCGCCAACACGCTTCCGCAGATTGGGAACGCCGCCTTCCGCATCGAAGGCACGGGGGTTCCGAGCGGGGCGGTCTCGCTGCTGATTCTCGGCGCGAACAAGGCGTTTCAGCCGGTCTCGCTCAGCCCGCTCGCTCCCGGATGCTTTCTCAACACGGACGTCCTCTTGTTCGTCATCGGGAAGTCGGGTTCCGGCGATCAACAGTCCAAGCCTGCCATAGGGGCTGCCCACCACGTGGTCTTCGGCATACCGATCCCGGCGAGCGGCGGCTTGAAAGGGACGTTCCTAGGGACGCAGATCGCGGTCTTGGATGCAAAATCCACGCACCAGCTGCCCATGGTCTTCACGAACGGCTTGCAGGTCACGTTCCAGTAAGGAGCCGCGTAGAAATAACGACGCACGAGTAAGGAGACGTGCACCCTAATGAAGATTGGCGACACTAAGGCCCCGGACCGCGTTTTCGTGAGGCTGTGTGAACGAGCACAGTAGCCGTAGACATGTTAGACTTCCACGACAAGATTGATGGAGGTCTAACATCATGCGTCCAGAGCGGTTTCGCGCCGATTCCATCGTGCCCTTGCTGCGGAGGCAGAGGGTCGCGACGCTCAATGAGATCAAAGACGCGCTCGGCACACGCGTTGCCGAA
>CAYSWE010000080.1:0-12850 GCA_964434515.1 uncultured Phycisphaerales bacterium
ATGCTCACCTACCTATCGGAACTCGGTATCCGTGAGCAATGCGCCTACAACGCCTTGCAGTTCTCGTTCGAGATGGACAACGGCGAATCTGTGCGGCTCTGGGGAGCGATGCGCGACATCGCCGCCACCGGACGCAAGCGCCCGACGTGGCTCGCAATGGAGGTCGCCAACCGCGGAATCTTCGGCGACCTGCTCGAGACACGGATGGGCGGCGACCGGCCGTGTTGGTGGCAGCCAGCGTTCAACGGCGTAACCAAGGCACAAGGCGTCCATGAGATTCGGAGCTTCGCATTCCGAGCGGGCACGAGGCGCTCCTTGCTCCTATTCCATCTAGGACTGACCGGACCGCACGACGTCGAGCTTCGACTCGCGCACCCGCCGAGTGCAACGGCACAGCGTTATGTCCTGGGCTCGGCGAGCATCCACGACGACAATGAGGACGCACAACAGGTCGCGATCCGGCATTCGACGCTGACGGGATTCGACAATCGAACACGCTTGACGCTGCCGCCGCACTCCCTGACGGTGCTGACTTGGACGCAGGTTGCCGGACCGACGATTGCCAGGGTGCCGCCGGTTGACGCTGCGATGCCGGGCAGCCTCAAAGTCGCGGGCACCGGGCTCGACAACGTGGCGACGGCAACCGTCGCGGGCGCGCCCGCGGCCATCCAGAGTGCCTCCAAGACGTCGATCACGCTCGCAACCGGCGCGCTCGAGCCCGGTCGACTCGACGTCGAACTCCGGGATCGCGGCGGGCACGCGGCAATAGGGCGCCTATCTGCCCTGCCCACGCTCGACGGTCACTCCTTCTGCCTCGGTGGGATCGGCAAACTCGACCTGCGCGCGACATCCGGAGGCCCGTTCGTCCTGCTCGCCGGGGCACAACGACGGACTCGCCCGTTGCCGCTCGGACCCGGCATCTACCACGGGCTGCTGCTCAGCCTTCGGCACACCGTCGTGCTCCTCGCGAACGGGACGCTGAGTTCGACAGGTGCCGCCACGGTGCGCATCCCCATCCCGGCCGACACCGCGCTCGGTGGCGCCGGTCTCGAGTTTCAAGCGCTCGCGCCACGCCGCGGCCTACCGCGCTGGAGCATGACCAACGCTACCGGAATCCGCATCCACTGAGCGCCGACCGACCCAAACACAGAATCCACCCGGGACCTCTCCGGTGCCTGGTCGTATCCACGGCACATGGCAACGAAACGCTTCCCCAATCCGATCGGCCGAGCCCTGATCCTTGTTGTTGTCCTCGTCCTCGCACTGACAGCTTACTGTCCAGCACAAAGCCGGCACGCACCACCGCGAAAGCGCAGCGTGCCGACGGACCTTCCGGAGGACGAAGCCCGCATCGTGCAGCTCCAACGGCAGGTCATGCCAAGCGTGGTGACGATCCTCACGCGACGTAGCACGCCTGGTGGTCCAACCCAAAAGAGCCTTGGCACCGGGATCCTGATCACGGCTGACAACCACATTCTGACGGCGGCGCACGTGGTCGACGGCGCCGACGTCATCCGAGTGAAGACTCAGGACGGCAGGCTGCGGCGCGCAACGATTCTGTTCAGCGAACCCGACGCCGACGTTGCGCTCATTCGTCTGGCCATGCCAGACGCGACGCTACCACACGCCCAACTCGGCAACTCCGATCGACTTGCCGCCGGTCAACGGCTACTCATCATCGGCAACCCACGCGGGCTCGAGAACTCGTTGTCGGTGGGACATATCAGCGCCTTCCGTAACTTTGGCGAACTCTACGATGGCTCGATTCGCCTCGAGTTCATCCAGACCGACGCAGCGATCAACTCGGGGAACAGTGGCGGGCCGGCGTTTGATTCGAAGGGACGCGTCGTCGGAATCGCCTCACGGATCCTCACGCATTCGGGCGGTTCCGAGGGCCTCGGTTTCGTCGTCGCGATCAACACGGCCAAGCAGCTCCTCGCGCTAGAGCACCGGGCCTGGACGGGACTGCGCGGCGTATTCTTGAGTCACGCCCAGCTAGCAGCGCTGTCCAACCTCGAGGAACCCGGCGGCCTGCTCATCCAGTCCATCGCGAAGGGAAGCCCGGCCGCCAAGGCGGGCCTACGCGGCGGCACTGTGGCCGCAGTCATCGACAGCAAGCGCATCCTGCTTGGCGGCGACCTGATCCTGCGCCTCGGTGACCAGGACGCCTGCCACGCCGAATGCCTAATCGCCGCCCACGCCAGATTCCTGCGTGCCAAGCTGCTGAGCGTGGTCTTCCTCCGCGGCGGCAAACGGATGCGGACCACCCTCGACCTGAGCACGACCCAGCGCAGTTTCTTGCGAGTCCCCAAGAAGCACTGACCGCGCGCGAGCGCAATCGGCGTCCATCCCGGAATCGAACGCGGCTTCCATGCCAGCATTCCTCCGGTCTTGGTAAGACCAGCAGAATCGACGCTCGTCGCCATCAAGAGCGATGGCGCGCTATCTACGCCTGGCGCCTGCGCAGAGACTCGATCACGTCGAAGAGGATGGGCACCACGAGCAGCGTCAGGAAGGTCCCGGCAATGAGGCCACCGATGGCCACGACCGCGAGTGGCGAGAGGCGCTCGATGCCAACCGCCCACTCGAACGCGATCGGAATCATGCCAACCGCCGACGCGCTGGCGGTCATCAAGATCGGACGTGTCCGCAATCGAACCGATTCGAGTAGCGATTCTCGCAGGTCGCGCCCTTCGGCCAGGCTCTGCTTGGCAAAATCGATGAGCAGGATTCCATTGTTGACGACGATCCCCATGAGCAGGATCAGCCCCATGAACGACGGGAGACAACCGTGTTTGTCCGCAATCAGCATGGCCCAAGCGGCGCCAATGAGCGCCAGCGGCAGAGTGCCCATGATCGCCAGCGGATCCAAGAAGGACCGAAACGTGACGACAAGCATGAGATAGAGCAGCACGAGGCCCAGTCCAATCGACGCAGCAAGCCGACCAAAGGACTCACCCATCTGCTTGATCTCGCCCTCACGGCTCAGGACATAACCACGCGGCAACGGCAGGTCGGCAAGTGCAGCTTGAACGCGCTCATCGAGATGCGTCACGGCGATGTTGCGGCGGAAGCCAACCACATCGACAGTCGGAATCAGTGCCTGGTGCGTTTCGGCGGTCGGAACTGTGCGCATCGAAATGTCGGCGAGGGACGCGAGCGGAATCAGGCTACCATCCCGTGCACGGAGCAGGAGGGCACGCAAATCCTCGCGTGTGCTGCGCTGATCGTGACGCAAACGGACCCAAACCGAGAAGGGGTTCTCGCCGGCGATTCGCAGCCGTCCACCAGAGACACCGCCGACCATCTGGCCAACTTGACCGGCCACGGCGCCCGCGGTGAGCCCGTAGAGCTGCGCACGCGCCGGATCGACGTCGAGGTTGAATCGCTGCGCCGCCCCCTGCCATGAACGCTCGACACCGCTAAGCCCGTGCACCGTCTGCAGGCGTGCCAGCACCTGGTCGGCGAGGCCATCGAGCACATGCGGATCAGGTCCGCTGATCATGACGTCGACCGTGCCGCGCAGCGACGACAGCGGGGTCGCCCCAAACTCGAACACATTGACCGAAGCAAGTCCCGCGACGCCATGCGCGCGGCGGCGCACGTCGTTCTCGATGTCCTGCAGCGTGCGATCGCGATGAAATCGATCGACGAGCGTGACCGTGAGCCTGCCGTGGGTGAGCGTTTGCCCCGCTCCGAGCGACTTCACGCCGGGTTCCGAACCGAGGACGTTCGACATAGAGAGGATCCACTTGCCCGGGATCTCCGCTCGCAGCGCTCCCTCGATCTGCTCGGCCAACCGCGCCATCTCGTCGTCATCGGTGTCGGGTTGGGCCTCGTAGCTCACTACCATCACGCCGGTGTCCATCAACGGCATCAACTCGCGGCCCACGACGGGCATCAGCCGCGCCGACAGCACGAACAATACGCCGAACACGAGCAGTACGAGGCCTCGGTGACGAAGACCGACGGCTAAGGCCACTGCGTAGAAGCTTCGCAACGGATCTAACAGAATCCGCTCGAGTGGCCGAAGAAGCCAGCCAAGCGGATCACGCGTCCCCGGCCTCAAGAACCGTGAGGCAATCAGAGGAATGATCGTCACCGATACCAGGAGCGACGCAAACAGGGACACGGAGAGCACCATGCAAAGCGGCCGCAGCACGGTCTGGACATAGCCGCCGATAAAGAGGATCGGCAGGAGCACAATGACCGTACTGACGGTCCCCGACGCATCGGCAAGCAGGATCTCCTTAGTCCCTGCGAGCGCGGCTTGCATCCCGCCCTGACCATCACGCATGCGCCGCTCGATATTTTCGATCACGACGACGGCGTCGTCGGCAAGCAAGCCGACGGCAATGATGATTGCCGTGAGCGTGACCATGTCGAACTCGAGATCCAGGAGCCTCATGACCGCGAAGGTCAACAGGTAGGTCATCGGCAGCGACAGGGCCGTGATCAGTGCGGCTCGACTGTTGCCGATGAGCAGCAAGATGACGACCAGGGTCATGATGACGGCGTCGCGCAAGGCCGACAGCATGTTGTCGACCGTCAGGTCGATGAGCCGCCCCTGGGTATCCGCAACCTCGATGTGGAGCTGCGGAAAGTCCTGCTGGATCTCGGGCAGCGCCTTGGCGATGGACGCGAGTACCGAGTTCGCATGGCCACGTTCTGCACGTAACAGAGAAACCGCAACGGCGGCATGGCCGTTCCCGCGATAGACCGACGTCGGATCATCCGCTGCCCACGTGACACTCCCGAGATCGCCGACCCGAACGAAGTCTCCGCCAGGCAATGCAACCAGCACGGCCGCGAGGTCCTCGGGGCCACGCGCCAAGGCCTGCGTCGTGAGCAGCAGCCGCTCGCCGTCCCGGCGCAGCAACCCGGAAGGAATCGACACATTGGATCCGACAAGAGCATTGGCCACGACCGGCACAGTGAGGCCATGAGCCTCGAGGCGCACGCGATCCAACTCGACGGCGATACGGCGCACCTCGCCGCCGAACACCTCGGCCTCGGCCACGCCAGGAATGTTGAGCAACGCGTCGCGCAGCGGGTTCTCGGTGATACGCCGCACCTCGCCAAGGCTCAGGGTCGAACCCGCCGTCGCGCGGACCGAGAGTACGACAATGGGTCGCGCCGCATCGGTGATCTTGAAGATCAGCGGATCCCGAACGTCCTTCGGTAGGGTCCCGCGCACGCGCGGCAGTTCGTTGGCAACGTCCGTCGCGGCCGCGGCGATCGACGTTCCGTATTCGAACTCGACGCTCACGGCGGACACCTGGTCCCGCGACATCGAGGTCACTCGCCGAACACCGTCCAGCCCGGACAAACGAACTTCGATCGGATGCGTGACTTCGGTCGCGACGTCGTCGGCCGCCGCACCCGGCCATTGCGTGACCACGCTCACCACCGGACGGTTGGTATCCGGGAAGAGATTGAGCGGCATGACGAAAAACGAGAGAACACCCACGAGCACCGCCGAGAGTGCGAAGGCAGTGACGACGCGGGGACGCGCGAGGATCCAGCCCAGTAACCAGTTCAATGTTGGCTCGATGTGACAAGGACCCGATCGCCATCGGCGAATCGCGAGAGCAACTGAGGCCGAGCGACAACGACACCATCGCCAACCTGCAGATCGCCAACGACGGCGACCTTGGTGCGCGTGACCAGGTCAATCGCGACCCGAACTGCCTGTAGATGCGAATACGGCTTGGCTTTGACAACCCGATAGACAATGCCGCCCTTGCCGGCGCTGCCGCGTGCCAAAACGGCCCGGCGAGGCACGAGCAGCGCATCGCGGCGCTCATCGAGGATCACGACAGCCGAGAGACGCGCGCCGCTCGGCATGCCAAAGGGCGCTTCGGCAAGATCGGCCTCCGCGACACCGAGCGCTCTTGCGTCGAGTGCCGGATGCACGCGATCGAGGGCGATCCGCAGCGTCTTGCCGCCGTGACGAAGTTCGACCTGCGTTCCGATGTGAATGCGCTCCAGCACACCCTGCGGTAGCCTCACACCAACCCGCGCACCGCGAGCCACCGTCAGGCGATAGAGCGGATGAGCCGGTAAACAAACGTTGCCGACCTCCGCCATGCGCTCGGCGACGACTCCATCCACCGGCGAGGTGATGGTTGCGTAGCCGCGGCGCACTTCCAAAGAGTGGATCTGGCGATCGAGAGCCTGCACCTGCGCCTCCTGGGCAAGGGCCGCGGTCTCGAGCGCTTCGACCCGCGACGCCGTGCTACCTCCGGCCTTGAGCAGCTCACGCTCGCGCCCGACCTCGCTCTGACGGTGCACGGCGTCCGCCTTTGCGGCTTCACGTTCGGCGCGCACGCGTTCGATTTGCGCGTCGAGTTCGCGCGTGTCGATCTTCGCGAGAAGATCGCCGCGGTGAACGCGCACGCCTTCGCGTGGCCCCATCTCGAGGATCGTCCCGGCGAGCTGCCCATTGATCGTGGTCTCGGCCGCGGAGTTCAGCGTTGCCAGGCACGGAAAGACATCTTCCGCGGTTCCTTTGGCGATCGCTTGGCAGCGCACAGCCCATGGATGCTGTTCCGGAGCCGGCACACGAGCGGTGGCACGAATGCGCCTGGCGCGTAGCAAGACCCCCGCCACGGTGAGTGCGGCGATCGCAATCACGGCGATGGAGACCTTGGCGATTCGTTTCTTGTTCATCGCTCGACCTCTTGTGACTTCCGTACGTAGCCCACGGCAAACCGTCCGCGGGCCAACTGCAGCGCATCGTCGGCGGACCACCACGCGACCAGCGAAGCCACGGCTTCGGCTTCGGCGTTGCTGCGCGTCGCCTCGGCGTCGACCAAGTCTGCGGCCGACAGACGCCCCTCCTGAAAGCGACGCGCTTGGATGGCCACAGTCTCACGCGCAGCCTTGGCTGCGGATAGGGCCGCGTTGTAACGCCTGCCTACGGCGCGCCACGTCGACTGCGCGGCCGTGACCTCGGCGCGTGCCGCGTCGGTAAGGCGCTGCAGACGCTGCAGGCTCGCACCGTAGCGAGCCCGAGCCGCGCGCTGCTTCGCCGCGCGAAGGCCGCCGTCGAACACGGGCCACTCGACGAACAAACCGACCTGCCCGAGACCGTCGCCGTCCGTACTATAGCCACGGTTGTAGACCGCACTGCCTTGCAATGCGACCTGCGGAAGCCGCCGCGCAGCGCTCGCGCGCACCGCCTCGGCCGCGCTCTCGACCCGAAAACGCGCGGCGACGAGATCCGGACGATGCGACCATGGCATACGCTCGCTGTCAATTGCCGGTGGCGTTACGGCCGGCGGCTTGATCTTCGTGCCATAACTGTCGACGCGCATCAGCGCAGCAAGCCTGGCGCGCAGCGCCGCGTCTTGACCGTCGAGCCCCGCAAGCTGCGCCAACACCTTGTCGCGTTCGGCGAGCAAACGCAGCTCCTCGACATGCGCCATACGACCGACGCGCACAGCCTCCTTGGCGCTGGTCAGATGAGCCAGCAGCGCGTCACGCTTGGTCTGGAGGGCGCTTCGGACTCCGCCGAGCGTCTGCAAGCCGCGAAACAGCTGCGCCGCCGAGTTGAGTATGCGCCGACGCAGGTCCTCGACATCGGCGAGCGAAGCGTGGTGCGCCCCGGCCGCGCCGCGGACCTCGGCGCCGATCCGACCACTCAGGTCGAGCGGCAGCGTGGCGCGCACCCCCAGGTGATACTGCTGGTCGTCGAACGAGATGCTTTGGATCTGCACCGGCGGCGAGAGCGGACTCACCAGCCGGGCCGCGTCCAACTGCTCGGTGCTCGCGAACGGCGTCACGGCACCCCAGTATTGGGACTTGGCGACCTCGACTTCCTCGCCGCGGGCCACGGCCTCGGCCATCGCAGCTCGCAGCGAGGACGCTACCGAATCCACCCGCGCCAAAACTGCACGTAGACCACCGGTCTTGGCGTAGTCCCCATCGCGCGGGTCGGGCGCCGGCAGTAGCGCCGCGATCTCCGGCAACGCGCGACCGTGCAGCGCCTGTGTGCCCAACGGCGAAACCGGCCAGTCGCGTCCGACGCAGGCGGTGGCCATCAGGAGGATCGCAACACGCCAACCGAGCCCTCCAGGTACGTGTTCTCTTTTCATCGTGTTTGCTACGCGTGATCCAGCCCCCAAGTAGGACAGTGCACCAGCGCGATCCATGAGCGACTCAAATAGAGATTTTCTCCCTAAAGATCGCCGTCCAGAATCTCGACAAGGACCTGGGATGACTCGGGCGTGAGGGTCGCCCAAGCCCACGCCTGAGGAGGCGCCGCATGGTAGAGAAGAACGACGGGTTTACTCTCGTTGAGGTCACGGTCTCCATGGTCGTCAGCGTGATCTTGCTGCTGGCGCTCCACACGGGAACGAAGACTGCGATCGACACCCGCAAGCGGGTGGAGCGCGAGTTCGCCATCAACCAGGCCGCCTGCCGGTTGGTGGCGAGGCTGATGCGCGTGCCGTTCGGTCACCTCGTGGGACGCCTTGCCCCCAGCTCCGCGCAGCTGGACGAAGTGTTCGACGATGACGACGACGCCGGAACGTTGAGCCTGGCGCAGCTGCTCGTGGCACCGGACCATGACGGCTATCGCTTCCAGGCAATCAGCCGCCTTGGCAGTGGAAGATGGGAGGTGCGCATCACCAATGATCTCAACGGCGACGGCGACAACACAGACGCCCGAGAAGGACGCGCCGACTTATTCCGCATCGAAGTTTTCTTCGCCGGCAGGCCCATCGTGCAAACGCTTCGCGAGGCTCCGGCCGCTCAGACCCAGACGGATACCAGTGTCACCTACGCGACCCATGGATAACCACGTGCAAGAACGAGATAGCGAACGTGGGACGACTCTGATCGTAATCATCGTCCTTATGGTGACGGTCGGCGCGCTCGTCACAGCACACCTCGGCGCCACTCGCGCGGAGCACCGCAAGGTGCAGCTAACGATGTGGGCAAACCGTGCCGCACAGCGAGCCGACGGCGAGCTGGCGCGGGCGCGCAACATCGTCAACGCGGCGCCCTACGTGGCAGGTAAGAACACAGCCCTACAGGCCGCAGTCAGCGCCACGCCGTCTGTAATCCCGGGGACCGAAGTTCTAGCCGAACGCATTGGCGCCGCAGACTCGCCCTGGTTCCGACTCCGCGCACAGGGCGAATATCAGTCCGTTCGCCGTTTCGCGTTCACATTCGTGCGCGAGCGAGCGCCAGCATCGTCCTACAACCTGTTCGTCGTTGACGACCCTGTCGGCGTCTCCGGAGCGCCACGAGGCGCAATCCATTCCAATGCAGGTGTCGAGTTCTACTTCCCTTGGGGCACATACAGGGACGAGGTCACGGCCGGCGCGGGGTTCTCCTATCACGGCGGGGCTACGCCAGCAAACACGCGCCTGTGGGGACCAACGATCGACAACGCCCCACGGCAGGATATATTTACGGGAAGCTCGATTCGCGACCTGGCGAGCCAGGCGCCGAACCTCGCTGTGACCGATGACCTCCTCGCCGACGTCATCTTCGAGGGCACGTCGACGCGCGTCGATCTCTATCGACCTGGGTATGACATGCAGGTCGAACGTACCGCAACACGCAGCGTGTTCGATCACTTCGACACGGTCGAGCGGACGCGAACGGTGCCCATCTACACAGACGTAGCCTACACGGTGCCCGAGCCCGTATATGAGGATCGAACCGTCACTTGGCAAGAGACCGTTCCGGTCTACGACGAGGTCCAAGTCAATCACACGCGAGAAGACCCGGTCTATGTCACCGAACCTCAGGAATACGAAGTCAACATCCCGATCACAGAGCGACGTCTGGTTGAGCACTTTCGGAATGAGCGAATCTGGGTCGACGATCCGCCACCGCCACTCGAAGAAATCGAGGGCGGGTCCTCGGTCGCCGGCGGCACCGGGACCGCGGGACACTGGGCGAACCAGCAGGTGAGCTATTGGGTCGAGGAAGACGTGCAGATCGGAACGCGCACGGAGACCCGCACCCGCCAGGTCCAACGCCAGACTGGCACGGTGACCGTCAACTACACGACCACCGACCGCGTCTTCAGCCACAATATCCAGGTAGAGCAAACGCGCATCGATCACGTTCAGGTCGGAACGCACGACGTAACGCGCTATCGGCGCGAGTTCAGCCATAACGAAACTCAGGCTTACAACGAGAATGTTCCCGTTTACCGGGACGAGGACTACACCTACACCGAGACCCAACACGTGCCGACCGAGTTCGTCCGCACCGAGAATGTGCCGACGGACGGCGTGATCTACATCGAAGGCCCGGTCCGCTCGGTCAGCGGTAACGTCCGAGGCAAGGTCTCGCTCGTCAGCAACTCCTCGATCAAGATCACCGGGTCCATCCGATACGTGGACGCCGACGGCGATACGCGCATGCAGAACGGCACGACGCCGTCCGCACCCTATGCGGCAAATCCGGATTTCGATGGCCCCGCGAGCGTCCTCGGCCTGATCTCGAACGGCGACATCACATACTCGAAGAACGCGCCATCCAAGCTCGAGATCAATGCCTCCCTCATGAGCCTCAACGGCAAAGTCGCAATGGAAGGCATCGACGTCGATGCGGCCGGCACCGCCAGCGTAGCCAACGGCCTGGACCCGCAAGTCTACGTCAAGGAGTCGCTGAGGCGTCTCGGCGGTATCGTCTCGCGCAAACGCCCGGTCGACACCTTCGTCAACGCCGCGAACCAAGTCGTGGTTGGCTTCCGCGCCGGCAGAAGTCAGATGGACCGCAACCTCCTGATCTCAACCGGCGGCAACATCCGCCCGCCGGCGGTGTTCGAGATCGAGCAACCTCTGTGGGTGTTCCGCAGCATCGGCGCGCGCAACCGAGTGACCGTCGACTGAAGCACTCGGGCATTTTTGGCGGAAGAAACGACTACGACACGTTTCTTCTACTAAAACGGCTTCATGACTTGCTGCTTTCCGTTGGCGACTGTGCTCGCTTGTATCGCTCCACTCGCGGCTCAGCAGGCGAGCCCGCAGCCCTCGCCACGACGGTTGCGGGTGTGCATTTCCGAGGGGCGCTTGAGTGTGCGAGCACTCGCCCAAGAGACGTTGCGCGCATACGGCCTGCCGCAGGACATCGCCGGACTTCCGGACGTGCAGATCAACACGAGATCGGTGTTGGGTCGGGTCGCACTGGCCGGTCTCGAGGTCGCGCTGCGCACGGTCGGCCGGGTGCGGCGCACGCGCTCGGAGTTCTTGGTCGAGATCGACCGCGGACGAACGCGAGCTCTACGCCGCAAGACCAAGCATCGTGTGTTGGCGTGGGTCTCCAGGCTGGTTGGACGAGACCTGGAGGCGCGCAGCTACCGGCTCAAGATGCCGCACATCGATGCAGCGCGCGACGAAGCGGCTCGCGTCGTCCTTCTGGTGCACGGGGCTGATGCGAGCCCCGCGGTGTTCGGCGACCTCGAGCGGCACCTGCGTATGGCTCGTTTCCGGATCGGCACGTTCGCCTATCCCAATGACGACGCAATCGACGCGAGCGGCGTTCAGCTGGCGCGGCGCTTACGCCAATGGCATGCGCGCAACCCCACGGCAACGGTCGACATCGTCGCCCACAGCATGGGTGGCCTGGTCGCTCGCTACATGCTCGAGACACCGGGGCTCGATCCGGGCAACGTTGGCAAGCTCATCATGCTCGGAACTCCCAACCAGGGGTCGCAGCTCGCGGTCGCGCGCTTCCTGCTCGACCTCGGCGGCTACGTCCGGCGTGGTTTCACCAAGAACGCACTCATCGGAATGCTGACCGATGGCAATGGTGAGGCCGGTTACGACATGCGTCCAGGATCAGAGTTCCTCGACGAACTCAACGCCCGCAAGCGTAACCCGCACGTGCGCTACCACATGATCCTCGGTACATCGGGGCCGGTGTCGGTGACCGGCTTCGATGCCCTGCGATCGCGCGCCGAGAAGCTCACGCCTCGGCCGCTGCGCGGCTGGTTGAGGCAGACGATGGGCAGCCTCGACGAGGTGCTCGCCACACGTGGCGACGGCGCGGTGGCGCTCTCGCGCGGCAAGCTCGCCGGAGTGACGCCCGTGCTGCTCCCGCTCGACCACATGGGCCTCGTCAGCCAACACGACTTCCTTGGTCGACCCGTTGCGGGCAAGGTCCACCCGGCATTCGCCCAGGTGACCGCCTGGCTTCGCAACTGAGCCGGCAATGACCGACACACCAAGGCAGAATCGCAATCTCGGTCTGCCAGAGCTGATCGCGATCGGCGTCGGCGGGATGATCGGCGGCGGAATCTTCTCCGTTCTCGGCATGGCCGTTGGCCTCGCTGGCCATGCCGCGCCACTTGCCTTCGCCGTCGGCAGCGTCGTCGCTCTCGTCGCCGGCTACTCGTACATCAAGCTCGCGCTCGCCTTCCGCAGCGACGGAGCGAGCTTCACGTATCTCGAGCGAGCATTCCCCAAACGCCCTAACATCGCGGGCATCGCCGGCTGGACCGTGATCGTGGGTTACGTCGGCACGCTCGCGCTCTATGCGTTCACGTTCGGCGCGTATGGCGCGCACCTCTTGGGCGGCGATGGCGGAGTACTGCGCCGGCTACTCTCCGGCGGTGTGCTCGTGTTCTTCATGGCAGTGAACCTCGTCGGCGCACAAGCCACTGGCAAGTCCGAAGACCTCATCGTCTACACTAAGATCATCCTGCTCGGCATCTTCGTGGTAGCCGGCATTGGAACCATATCCGCCGACAATCTGACGCCCGTGTTCGACCACGGCCCGGCGTCGCCGTTCATCGCTGGCGCCCTGATCTTCGTGGCCTTCGAAGGCTTTCAGCTGATCACCAACGCGATTGTGGAAACCAAGGATCCGGACCGAAATATCC
>CAYSWE010000081.1:0-12846 GCA_964434515.1 uncultured Phycisphaerales bacterium
GCGGAGTTCCCATAGGGGCTGATCGTCGGGACCGTGCTCAGCCAGCGGGGCGCGCGGTTGCGGGTCCGTCTCACGGGCGCCAAGTCGTGGGGCGACGCTTTGACGATTCGTGTCGCTAGGCGTGTTCCATGAGCGCCTTCCTGCTGCGCACGGTGCTCCTTGTTCAAGTCGTCGGGCTCGAGCTACTGCTGCTCGGACGCGCGGGCCGGGTGACGCCGGACTTGAGTGCCATCCTGGTCGCGTTTTGTGTGCTCGAGGTGCGCGCGTCACGTGTGCTGTCGATCGTCGTGCCGTTGGCTTGTGCCCGGGCCTTGCTGGAACCGGGCGGGCTCGTCTTCCATCTTTGGCTCTTGCTTGCCGCCTATATCGTGCATCTTCCGTTGCGCCGTGTCCTCTTTGCTGGCCGTTGGCAGCTGCAGATGCTCGTCGGGGCCACCTGTGCTTGGCTGCTGAGTGCGGTGCAGGGGTGGCTACTGACCGGCGATGGCGTGGATCCGCTTGGACGTGGTGTGCTTGGGATCCTGCTCTCTGGGGTGATGACGCCGGGCTGGTTCTTGCTCTTGCCCTTCGTGTTTCGGCGATATGGCCCGCGGCGCCGCGCGGCTCGCGACGCTGAGGCGGAGTTTAGTTCATGAATCGGTTGCGACTTCGTATGCGAGTCCTCGCCGTGGCGCTCGTCGTGACTGGCAGCGTTTTGGTCGTGCGCCTCTGGAAGCTCCAGATCGTCGAGGCCGACACGTGGCGGGCGCGCCGGGCGGAAAACTTGCACAGAGTCGAGTGGTTGGCGCCGCGCCGAGGCAGCATCGAGGACAGGAACGGCGATCTGCTCGCGTGCGACGAAGCCAAGTTCGTTCTGAACCTGAGCTACCGCAGCTTCCGTCGGGGGCATCCGCTGGGGCTGGTCGTGCACCTGGATCACGTTCTGCGTGAACTGCGCAACGCCGGTGCCGCTCCGTTGGCCCCGTTGGTTCCCGGTCGACCTCTAGGCTACTCCGATCCGCCCGAACGTTTCCACGAAGCACTCGCGTCGGTGTTGCGCTTGCCTGTGGGCGCGTTGTTGCGATCCGGCCCGCTCGACAAGCGACTGCGGGGTGTGCTGCGCTTCTACGTGTTCGCGTGCCTGGCCGCCGTGCCCGATGCCGAAGATCGACGGCACGGGCGTGCGGCGCGCATTGCGTTGGCGCTGGACCGCGCCCCAAAGCCGTCCGGCGAAGCGGCCGTTGGCTCGGTGATGGCGTCGCTGCTGGTCGAGCGCGATGGTGGCGCCGAGCAGCAGGTCTTGGTCCGCCGCGTGCATGCATGGCTGCAGGCCGGCTACGAGGATCTCGCTGGCCTCGCCGGCTTGCTTGGTCCCGAGCTCGTACTGCCGGGAACGAACGGCAAGCAGCACGGAAGCCTGTTTGCCTGGCTGGATGCGCTCGACGCCTGGTTCGATCGGCGCACGCCCGAGGCGCTGGCGCAGGCGCGGCGGCGAGGGGCAGCGGAACTCGCGGCCGGGGCCGGGCCGTGGGCTCGGCTGCGCCGGGCCCTGCTCTCCGTCGGTCAGCAGAGCGCCGAGGGTTCCGAGTTGGAGCAGCTCCTCGACCAACGGTTTCAACTGGAGCACTCGGTGCGCGAGATCTCGGTTGGCGTGTCGTTCGATTCGGTCGTAGCGCTCGTACTGGGTCGGCGCGAGCGGTTTCCTGGCTTCGCAATCGGTGAGCGCGTGCGACGCCGCTACCCCCGGCTCGCGCACGATGGCAAGGCGTATCGCTTCCTCGGAGTCGTCAGCGAGGAGGCTCGGTCGCAGCATCCTCGGCCCGCTGCGCTCCTTCCGCTCGGCGACGAACTCGACGCAGACTTGGATGAGACCAATCGCGTTCACTTCGACGATCGGGCGTGGAGTCTCTGGAAGCAGCAGCTCGAAGAACGTGCCCGGAAGCGTCGATTCGCACTCGAAAGGGTCGGCAAGAATGGCGTCGAGCACGCGCTGGACGGCGTCCTCACCGGCCGCGAAGGGGCCCGCGAGGTGTTGCGCGATCGTCGTGGTGCGGAGCGCCAGAGTCCGAAGCACCTGCCGGCACGGCGGGGGCTGAACGTCCGCCTTACGGTCGATTGTGAACTGCAGGATCTCCTGTACGACGGGCTGCGCTTCGCTGCCGCGGAGTTGGAGGCGTCGATGCCAGGTGCCGTGGCCAGCGAGTCGCGGGCTTCGTTTGCGTTGATCGATGCACGCACCGGTGACATTCTCGGTATGGCCTGGATCCCGGAGACTCAAGAACTCGCCTCGGGCACTCGCATTCCGTTCCGTTTCAATACGGTGGCGCGCTCGTTCTATCAGCCGTATCCAGGGTCGGTCGTCAAGCCGTTCCTTGCCTATGAGGCCGTCGCGACGCTGGGCGCGGCTGCCGATGCCGTTGCGCCTTGCACCGGGCGTTATCGGAGTCGGAACGGGTCGGTGCGCTGCGGCTGTGGCTATCGGGGGCGGGAACCGAACGTCGAATCCGCGCTCGAGTATTCGTGCAACTCCTACTTCGCCCAGGTCGGCGAGAAGCTCGGCTTTGCCGGTGTCTGGCGAGCTTTGCAGCGCTTCGGATTGGTCGCCGGACCGGCGACATTCGTGGAGCCGTTTGGCCTCGCTCTCGAGCGGCCGCGGGCCCAGCCCAAAGAACGCTGGTCGCTCGTGCACCGTGCGATTGGCTATGGGTATCGCATCGCGCCGCTGACAATCGCGCGCGGCTACGCAGCGATCGGAACCGGGCGCTTGCCTACGCTGCGGTTTGTGAGCCATGTCGATGGTCATCCCGTTGAGAGCGATCCGCCGCGAACGCTCGACCTGCAGCAGAGCGCGATCCGTCGCGTCCGGGAGGGGCTGCGCCGCGTGACGCTCGAGCGCGGCACCGCACGCCACGCTGGGCTTGCCGACTTTTCGATTGCCGCCAAGACCGGGACGGCCGAGGTCCAGAACAAGCGAGCCAACAATGCGTGGTTCGCCGGCTACCTGCCGCTCGACGCTCCGCGGCTTGCCTTCGCGTGCGTGTTCTGGGCCTCGCCACAGAAGGTTCACGGCGGTGGTGTCGCGGCGAGCGCCGTTGCTGAGTTTCTCCGGAAGCTCAGGGAGAATCCTGCTCTCTGGAATCGTTACGTGGCGCAGCGATGAGGTTGGAGCTCGAGTCTCGCCTCGGCCGTGTTCTGGTCCGCGCCGCGCAGTTCCCATTCGCGATCTGGACCGCTGCTCTCGTGCTGGCGGGCGTTGGCGTGTTGTTTATCCATTCTGCAACCCAGGGTGGCGAGTTCGACGGTCAGGAGGCGAAGCAGGCCGTTGCGGTCCTGGTTCTCTGTGTAGTCGCCGGTGTGGCTGCATTCCTGCCGCGGGCGCGCGTGCTCCGCTATGCGGGCGCGGTCTACGTGGTCGTGCTCGTGGCTTTGCTGCTCATTCCTGTTTTCGGCGTCACCATCAATGGAGCTCGGCGCTGGTTTGCGATTGGCGGGATGACGTTCCAGCCGACCGAGTTCATGAAGCCAGCGCTGATTCTCGTTCTCGCACATTGGTTGCGCTTCAAGAGTCAAGCCGGCTTCGTGGATGGCGTCGGTGTACCGATGCTGCTGACGTTTCTCCCGATGGTGATCATCGTGCGGCAGCCCGACTTGGGTAGTGCGCTGTCTCTGCTGCCGGTCATGTTCGTCATGTGCTACGGCGCGGGCGCGCGTGCCCGCACGCTGCTCTTGATCGTTTTCCTGGGGGGAGTTTGCCTGCTCGCGGTTTTTCCCTTCCTGCATGCCTACCAGAAGGAACGCATCTTTGTTTGGCTGTCGGCCCAGAGCGGAATGAGCAGCGCCGAACGGCGGGCAGCGGGGTATCACCTTTACCAGAGCCTGATCGCGGTCGGCTCGGGGGGCTTGTTTGGGGGCGGGCTTTTCGAGGGCTTACAGAACCGTTTCGATTTTCTCCCGTACCGGAGCACGGACTTTCTCTTCGCGGTCGTTGCCGAGGAGACCGGTTTCGTCGGCGCGACGACGCTCGTCGTCGGCTACCTCGCCTTTTGCATGTGGATTCTGCAAGCCGCCGCGGCGATCCGCGATCGCTTTGGCCGCCTGCTCGCGACGGGTGTGGCGGCGATGTTTGCGACGCACCTGTTCATCCACGTCGGCGTCTGCACGGGATTGTTGCCGCCGACCGGGTTGCCGCTGCCGCTCCTGAGCTATGGCCGCTCCTCTCTGGCCGGCGCGTGGATGAGTTTGGGACTCGTCGCGCACGCGCTCGTTCGTCGTCAGCGCAACCTGGCCGGCGACATGTATCTGTAAGATTGAAGTCGACTCCTGCTCGCGTGGCTCCTTGCTGCCCTCCTATCATTCGAACTCTCCATTCCTCGAGAACCGATCCCATGACCAAGGTCCGTCTCCTGTGTCTCTCCGATCCGCTGAGCGCCGAGCATGCGCGAAGCCTTCTCTTGGATGCGGGCTTGCATCCGTTTCCGCTCGAGCAGTCGGCGAACATTTCGATCGCGGGAGCCGAACTGACCTACTGCGTGTTTCTACCCGGGGAGGAAGTCGAACGAGGGCAAGCCCTACTGGAGCCTTCCGGGTACGGGAAGTTCTTGTACTAGAGCGGCCGCTTACAAGAGATCGTCGAGCGTCTTGCGGTCGCCGGTTTCTTCCTCCAGGGCGCTGTCAAACGTGTTGCTGCGTCGTTCTTGATCGCGCTCGAGGATGTCCTCAGCCGAGTCCAGGACGCTCGAAGGGCGCTTGCGGTCTCGGTTCATCGGGTCGAGGCGTCGGAGCTTCGTGTCGACGACGAGGCGCTCGCCGCAGCAGGGGCAAGTCGTGAAAAAAGTGGTTTTTCGCATGGCTGGCGTGTGCTTTTCCGCGTTGTTCTTCGTCCGGGCGTTTACGATTCGTCAGAATGCGCATCGTAGGCAACCCTGGTGGTATGCCGGATCCATACCACACGTTTCGTTGAGGATAACCGCTTTCGCATGAGCCTTCCCGATCGAAGGATGTCGAGGCGCTCGCGCCGGCGTAGCGCGGAAGCTGCGTTGTCACGGGGGGAGGACCCTGGGCGGCATCCCGTGGCGGACGAACGCGGGGACGACGAGACCTCGGGAACCGAGGCCGAGTCGCGGCGTCTGCGGGTTGCCAACGTCGAGGAGGCAGCCCCCGCCAACGAGACAGAAGCTGATGCTGCAGAGCAGCGCGCCGCGGAGCAGCGGCTCACCGCTCGCATCGTTGACGGGGACCAGGACGCCAGTGTGGAGTTGCTGGAAGGCTTCCAAGGCAAGGTTTATCGCTTGGTCCGTCGCATGTGGTCGAGAGACAGTCAACTCGCTGAAGATCTGACCCAAGAGGTCTTTTTGCGCGTATTCCGTGCCCTGCCGAAGTTCGCTGGCGATTGCAGCCTGAACACCTGGATCCATCGAATCACAGTCAACGTATGCATTTCCGAGCTGCGTCAGCGCAAGGCGCTCAAGCGCGATCGGGCGACGATTTCGATCGATGCTCCGGTGCACGGTGATGCGGGCGACGGGCTCTACATCGAGCCGTCGTCGGCTTCGACCGGGCCGGACGAGGTCCATGAGCGCCACGAACTCTACGCCGCCTGTCGAGCCGCGATTGATTCGTTGCCGGAGGTTTGGAGGGTCATTCTCACGCTGCGGGATATCGATGGGCGCAGCTACGACGAGATCGCGAAGGTCCTTGATCTGCCGATTGGGACGGTTCGTTCCCGCTTGCATCGCGCGCGTGCCAGGGTGCGGTGTCTGATCGAGCAGGGCGGTACTGGAGGTGCGCAATGACCGAGGCTCCACACACCAACGGTGAAGCATTCGATCCGTCCGAGTGGCCCATGCCCGGCTTTTTCGATGAGCCTGCCGACTGCTGGTCGGATGAGGCTGAGTTGGCGGATCCCGAGTGGTTCCTCGACCTGGCCGAAGGCACACTCGAGCCCCGCGAGGAGCGGGAGTTGCATCGGCGCATGCGTCGGGATCGCGAGCTCGGTCAGCGCTTCGCTGCGTATCAAGCGAGCGTTGGGATCCTGGGCGAGATCGGAGCCTGTGTCGACGACGCCGAAGATGGCGGCGCGGAGCTTCGGGCTAAGATTCTCGCCAAGGTTGCACCGCCAGAACCCGTTGCTGCGAGGCCGCCCCTGTCGAGACGGGCGCTGGCCTGGTGGGGCACCTGCGGGTTGGCTGCCGCGGCCGCCATCTTTGCCTTCGTGCTGCGCCCGGTGGGCGTCCACGAGAGAGCGGAGACGGAGGACGGTTTCGTCGCGGGCGAGCCGATCTCTCTGGATGGCCTCGATGGCGCAGCCACGAGCGAGGGCCCCACACGGATCGAGTTCGAGGTGGCTGAGAAGTCGGCTGAAAAGTCGACTGAGAAGTCGAAGGGGCGCTGGGCCAACCGGTTGGCGAAGCCTAAGCCGCGCGGCCCCGCCGATGTCATGCCCCGCAGTATTGCCAAGAAGTCGGGTGCCAAGAAGCCGGCTACCAAGAAGCCGGCTACCAAGCAGCCGGTCGCTGACAGGGACGCCAAGGTTGCCGCCGGGCTGCCGAAGGGCCGCAAGGCATTGCCCGACGTTGGGTTCGTGGGCGAGCGCAAAGCCCGCCGTCTCGGCCTCAAGTTCCGCGACGAGAAAGCCAAGCGGTCGCAGGCCGACGCGCCCGGCGAGGGGCAGGACCGCGGACTCCACAAGCAGGGAGCGCTGGCCAAGAAATCTCGATCCGTGGGTGAGACGGGCCCGGGTGAGACGCGCCGTAGCGCCGACTTGGTCCGCTTCAATGCTGCGTTGGCGAGTTCGGACCCCATTACTCTCATGGTCGTCGATCTCGCCACACAACAGCGCAAAGCGTTGTTAGCCCAACTTGCGGACGTGCACGTCGAGTCCGAGGTCGTGCCCCGCCAGAAACTGCAGGCTGCGATTGCCGCCTACGTGCGCCCGACGTCGAGCAATGTCATTTCGCCGCTCTCGCAAGCGTTGGCCAAGGACCCCGGTAGTCTCGTCGAGTTCATCAAGTTCTCCGGACGCCGCTCCGACGTGCTCCGTTCGGTCATGCAGATCCAGCGCCAGTTCAAGACTTCGGTGACGACGCTGGCGCGGAAACCGCTCTTGGGCCTGCCGGCGAAGTCGGTGAAGACCCCGAGCGCCGCCCCGAGGGAGAAGACCCTCAAGGATCAGGCCGCGGACAAGTCGAGTGCCGGTGGTCCGACGACTCCGGGTCCGTCAACCGGCGGGCCAGGCAAAGGGCGTCGCGGCTTCTTTCGAAAGAGCACCGTTCTCGACCCGATTCAGCGGCTGCTACGCAAGGCGCCACCGAGGGCCGACGATTTCGAGATGTATCTGCTGCTGACGCGCGTGGGCCAGAGTTCGGCCTCGAAGGCAGGTAAGAAGTAAGTCTGGGCCGGGGTCCTACCGCACGCCGCGTAGCGGCAGGCCATCCGGGTCGGTGAAGCGGGCGTAGACGCCGTGACTGCCAAATGTCTTGATCAGTAGACGGTTCTTACCTGCTTGCAGGCGAACCAGAACCTCGTCCTTGTCGGGAGCTAGGTCGCGGCGGCCGGTTCGTTCGATCACGACCTTGTCGTTCAACCAGACCTTGAGTGCTCCGTCGCTGCCGCAGCGCAGGATACCCTCGACGCCGCGCTTCGCATCGACCTCGGTCGCGCAGTAGACGATCCCCGGCGCTTCGGTCGCGCCGCCAAGACGGCGCAGGTCGAGCTGGCCGCGGGTTGTCGCCTTCCGCCACGCGGTGCCGTTGGCTGCGCCGGTGAAGCGATGCGAGGTTTCGGGATCGAACACGGTTCCGAGGGCCATCTTGGCCGGTCCTTGCGCCGCTAGGACGCCGAGCACCGTCCAGTTGGCACAAAACTGAGGCGTGACGATGACCATGCCGAGTTTTTCTGCCTTGGCCAGCCCCGAAGAAACTGGCGGCGTGGTCCAGAAGTCTTTGTGGCGGAACGTGCGCCGGGATTCGGCGCGGGCGCCCACGTCGAAGATGAGCTTGCGAAACCGCGGGCGACCGTTCGACTCGTTGCGTAGGAGCTTCGCGAACTGTTCGGCTTGCAGCGGCAGGCCGATGTCGAGCACGTAGGCCTCGTCGGGCACGGGCGCGCCGGCGCGCGCCGTGACAAAGAGGAACTTCTTGTCCGCGGGAATCGTTGGCAAAGGTGGCGTGTAGGTCCCCGGCCCGTCGCCGGCGTGGACGTGCGACTCCTTGTCCACCGGCCAGGCGTCCTGCTCCTCGATCGGTGTGTCGAGCGTCGGATAGCGAACGTAGAGCGTCTCACCGACATTGACCGCCGCGTCGACATAGTCGAACCCTGCGGCATCGGGATTGATCGTGTCGTAGCGGACTCGGAAGCGCATCTTGCTCTTGGCCGCACCCGCGTCATCGAGTTCGAGGCTCGTTCCGTAGGTTTCGTCCAGCAGGATGTCGAAGCGGTGGCCGTCGTGTCGAACACCGCGCATCGTCAGCCACCGGCTGCCGCGCGGCATGCGCAACTTCAGGCGTTGGTCCTTCTTGGACCAGCCCGGGCAGGTGACGTAGCGGATTCCATTGAGCGCGAACAGGATGGCGTCGATGTTGACGCCACTCTCCCAGGGGCGCAGGCGATTGGGCCAGTTGGCGTTGTAGCTGGCGATCGGGCGGCCCTCCGGATCGTAGAGTTCGCCCCACTCGCCGGCCGGCCCGGCGAGCTTGATGAGCGCATCCATGCACTCATACCGTGCCTGGTCGTCGAGATCTGCCGCCGAATACAGCAAGTAGCCCTGTAGGTGCCCAACCGAATAGCCGACGGTCGGGGTCATGCCGATCCTATAGCCCTTCTTCCAAAGCGCCGCGACCGTGCTTGCGAGGTTCTCGCGGTTCTTTTCGCCGACCGCGTAGGTGAATCCGATCCATTGTGGCCGCAGACTGACCGGGCCGTATGGCGCCGTGTGTGGCGCGCCAGTGATTGGTGACAAGAACGGCGCGAAGCGCTTCTCCTTTTGCAGCCAGAAGGCCGATTCGACCTTCTGCATGACGTCCAGGTGATGCATGTCGTAGGCGTTCTTGCGCCTGCTCGCCCAGCCCTGAGCCTTCGCCGCGGCACCCGCGTCGTGCTTGTCGATGTCTTCGATCAGCTCCGACATGGCGTTGATCGACATCAGGTAGGCGACGGAGCTATCGAACGAGCGCGCCCTGCGGCCGGCATCGTCGGCGGGCAGGAACGTCTCGCCCGGCAATCGGTCGGGGAACAGACTGAAGAACGCGCCATGCAGATAGGTCTCATCGCCGTGCGTCGGCAGCGTGCCACGCGCGTCGGGTTTCATGGCTTGGTAGCACATCGACAGGAACGGCCAGTGCCTCTGGATGAGGTCGAGGTCCCAGGTCGCACGGTAGTACCATTCGTGCTGCAGGATGACCCAAGCCGGGAGTTCGGTATTCGGGATCTGGAGGTCGCCCCACTGGATCGTTTTTTCGATTTCGGAAGCCTTGGAGACGTCGAGGTCGAGCGGAACATGATTGTTCAGCCGCCCGGTGACCAGCGTGGCCTGATAGGTGAACTCCAAGAGCTTTCGTGCGTCGTCGAAGAGACCGTAGCGCAGCAATGCGAGCAGCGCGCCGTTGTTGTCCCGGACCCACGAACCCCGATAGTTGATCATCGGCGCGATGGCACCGGAGGACGCGCTCTGCTGGACGAGCATCAGGATCTTCCAGTCCTCGATCAGGTCGGTCAGTTTCTGGTTGTCACAAGCGAACACCACGGACCCGGCCAGTCGTCCATGCCAGCTGTCTGCGCAGCCGGTGAGCGACGATGCTGCGGTCGCGGCGGTCGGCACGTTGATGGCAAAGTCCTCGTCCGCCGCCTTTGTGCGGAGCACGAAGAGCAGGGTCTTCGTCGCGCCGGCACCGACCGCGCCGAGATCGACGTCGAGTTGGTCGCCCGCGGCCTTGGCAGGTTCGGTGCAGAGCAGTTCCGCAGCGAACTTCTTCGCTGCATACGTCGCGACGAGCCGCGTGCTGTCGGCGTTCGGTTGCCCACGTTCCCACTGCGCGCGCAGGTGGATCTGACGGGCGCTCTTGCCGCCGTTTCTCACCTCCACCCAACGCCAGATCGTATTGGATCCACCTTGGGCCCAGTTCACGGTTGAGAGCGTGAGTCGGTCGCCGGTGGATCCGGTGGCGTCCTCGGTGAGGACGACGTTGGCCCCGCGGGCGCGCCAGACGGATTGCGTTGGTAGCGCGACTGGGTTTCCCGACTCGACCAGGTCGAAGCTCCACTCGCCCCAGTGTCCCTTCGGCGCGTTGACTTCCGCCGTCTGATAGTGCGGGCCACTCAACGCCTGGGCGGTATTCGCGCGGCGGCCGAGGCCGAAGTAGGCGAACACGTGACCGTCGCCGACCGGAAACACGCCGCGCGCACGCTTGTCTACGGGCTGTCCCTCTGGCTGCACGACATGCTGCTGCCAGGTCGACAGGTGGGCCAGCGCGGGGTGCTTGAGCGTCAGCCCAGGTAGCCTGTCATGGGCATCCTGGGCCGACAGCGCGGCGGGCAGGGCGCACAAGAGCGAGAGCGAAACAACGAGGGCTTGGTTGCCCATGGATTCTCCACCAACGAAACGAGGGACGAGGAACGACCGCCAACAGCTGGTCCATCAAAACAGGCACGTCGAGGCTTGACCACAGCCGAGCGGCCGAAAGAGCGGAGCAGCAACGTTGTCGAATGGCGAAGACTCCGGGTCGTGCTTCCCTTCGTCGAGCGTCACGGGCACGCTCTAGCGACCGATGTGCGTCCTGATTCTCTGTCGAACCCAGCATCCTGCGTTTCCCGTTCTCATTGCGGCCAACCGAGAGGAGAACCCCGGGCGGTCGACGGCACCGCCAGGCTTGCACCTCGTCGGTCGTCGTCGCCTGTTGTGTCCGCAGGACCGGAGGCACGGCGGAACTTGGATCGGTCTCAACGACACCGGACTGTTCGCTGCTCTCACCAACTGGGCGCCCGCAAGAGCGCATGCCGGCAGCACGTCGCGCGGTCTGGTGACCCTGCGGGCGTTGGGGGAGGCGGACCTGAGCGCTGCGCTCCTCGCGGTCGAGCAACTTTGTCGGGAGGCCGACGTGCGGCCATTCCAACTCGTGCTCGCGGACGCCGAACGCACGCTCTACCTGCGACACAGCGCCGATGAGCACGAGCAGAGCGAACTCGCCGAGGATCTGGTGGTGCTCACGAGCAAGATCGAGCCTGGCCGTCTCGAAGTGCCGGGGTTGGCCCGCTGGCTGGACGGTCTCGGTTCGGAGTTCGACGTCGAGGAGGCCCTCGATCATCTCGTCGTGACCGCAGTCACGGGTCGCGCGATCGACATGCAGGTTGGCGGTCGCGTGGACCTCTGCGTCGACTCGGGCGACTGGCGGACCGTGAGTAGCACCTTCGTCGCCTTGTCGCGCGACCCACTCACGCCGCGACTTCGCTATTCGAACGGTAGCCCACGGAACACCGCGGTACGAGACTACTCAGGACTGTCGCGTCGTCTGCGCCGCGAGGTCGGGCCCTGAGCGCATTCGTGTGGCGGTGTCGCTCGCGCGCCCTACTTCTTGCGACGTTCTGCCGGTTTGGCCGCCCGGTTCATCTTGAGCAGATTGCCACGTGCGTCGGTCAGGGCTTGCCGGTAGCGGTCTTTGTCCTGGCGGCTCGTCTTGGGGTTGCGCAGCAGCCGCTTGGCATTGCCGATCGCTTGCTCATACAGCTCGCGAGCGCGAGTCAGGTTCGGTCGGGTGGGCAGGTGATACTGCAGGATGACAGCCGTGTCGTTGAGCAGCTGCGGGTCCTCGGGTGAGAACTCGAGGGCCTTCTCGTAGGCGCGGAGAGACTCGGGATACTTCTGGGTCTCGCGGCACAGGAACGCGTAGTTGTTCCAGCGTTCTGGAGTGTCGTCGACTAGAGCGACCACGTGGTTGAGGTCACGCGACGCATCGCGGCGACCGTCCTTCCACGCTTTGTCTGCCAGGTAGACCAGGATCGCCTGGTTGGCCGCGAAGGCGTCTCCCGAGCTCTGCAGTGCGTGAGCGAGCGCGACGGGGTCCTTGCTGGCGAACACCGCGAAAGCGGTTAGCGCGTCGTCACGCTTTCCTAGGTGATACGACGCTAGGCCGACGTAGAAGAGCGCGTTGACGTAGTCCGGCCGCAGAGTCCAGCATGTCGTCATTTGGCTCCGGGTCGTCGCCCAGTCGCCGGCTGCGAACGCCAGGCGGCCTACTTGCCAGTGTAGGTCCGCGCGTTTGGTCTTGGGCTTGGTTCCGAGCTCGTCGAATCGGGTGATGGCGCGCTGAAACAGCGCGAGGCGTTTTTCTGCTGTGACGTTCTTCTGTAGCCAATCGAGCGGCGCGCCACGATTCGGCGCCCGTGCCAGAGCCTCGGCGTAGTGCGTCAGCGCGCGGTCCATTCGACCTTCCCACGCGTCGAGGTCGCCGAGCCGCCGGTGCGGCACCACGCGCTCCGGCGCAAGTCGACTCGCCGTCTGGAACGCTGCGCGCGCGTCCCGAAGGATGGTTGCAAGCTCCTTGGCGGATGTGTGCTTGGCGCCCTTCTTGCCCTGGTAGTCGCGGAACAACGTCTCGCCGAGCAGGATGTAGCCGCCCGGGTGTTCCGGGAACAGCTGGATCAGTTTGCGCGCATCGGCCCGGGCCTCCTCGTTGCGGCCGAGCCCGAACAGGCTCATGCCGCGCAGCGCGCGCGACTCGCGCTTTCCTGGCGCAACCTCCATTGCGTCGCTCGCGAAGCGCACGACGTCCTGGAAATACATCGTCGCGTTGCTCAGCCCGCCACGTGTGCGCGCCAGAGTTTCGCCCCTGCGCTGGCACAGTCGTGCCATCGCCAGCAGCAGATCATAGTCGTGCG
>CAYSWE010000082.1:0-12805 GCA_964434515.1 uncultured Phycisphaerales bacterium
AAAGAAGCCCAGGAACTTGAAGCGTCCAAGTGTCTCAGCCGAATATTTCTGGTCGCCGCGAATGTTGAACGTGAGGCCGAACCACATGTAGATGTCATCGTCCGGGCCAATCTTGAGATCCCAAATGTGGTACTGACGCGAAGCCTGCGCCCACGCCATGCCCTCAAGCATCTCGAGACCGTGCGGGTTTTCGCCCTGAATCGCGCGGGCGACGGTCGGCGAAACAGGATTGTTGCGGGGCGTGCCGGTCTGGTGCGTAAACTTGACGTCGCCCCAACCACCGAACGGACCAAAGCTCTTCGCGTTGCCGCGCCACCGGTTCCAGTCCTGTTCGACGCGGTCAAACGCGTCCGTCGGCGGCGTCGATGGGCCACCGTTGATGCCCAATGCGTCGGAAACCGACCACGCAGCGTAGGTGGCCAATGGACGTAGCGGGTCCTCGACTTCCTTGTCGAAAATCGCGCGCCACTGGTCGCGCTCCTTCTTGTTCGCCGAGTCGTCCTCCATGTAGACGAGCATCGGCCACATCTTGGTCTGCCCGTCGTCGAAGTGCGTGTTTTCCATCAGAACAAACGTCTCGGTACCCGTATTCGGATCCCGATACGGCAAGCTCGCGCCATGCTTTTCACGCTGACGAATCCTGGCCCAACCGCCAGTCTGATGCACGCCGACACGCTTCACTGACACTGCGCCGAGCGCATGCTGGTTCGGGTCCAACGGATCGGTAGGATTGTCGGCACCGTGATAATCGTTACCGATCGTCATCTCGACACTGACGAACGGCATGTCGCGATACTCGGTCAGGTATAGACGCGACGTCAGGAAGTCGCGCTTGATACCGGCGTTTGGATCGCCGTTGCGCAAGTAGACGCGCCAGAACCGAGTGATCGAGTGCGGCGTCTCGTGCAGAACCTTGCCGGCACCAATCGCGACACCGAAGTAGCTCACGCCATCGTCATCCACGACCTCGGGAATGATCGCAAAGCGCCCGTACTGCTTGCGCGTCCAAGGATGAGCCTGAAACTTGCCCGTCACCACGCGGCCACGGCGCTTGACGGTGTACGTCTGCTTGCTGCGCGGCGCGAACACGTCGGTAAACTGGGCGAGCGCGACCTTGACCGTTCCGTCCGGCCATTTCTGCAGCAGGCGCCAGGACGCATCGACGTTCGTGAGGCCGACGCCATCCAGGTCCTTGACTCGCCCGACAGGAAACGGGACCGAGACCGAAACCGTCTCTCGGCGCTCGAGTGAACTATCGTTTCGAACGAAGAACTCGACGTTGACCGGACCCGAACCGCCGCCGTCACCGCCGCCATGACCGCCGCCGCCACCGCCACCGCCACCACTCGTGGGGCCAGTTCCGCCGCTGCACGCGACGCCCCAGGCGAGCAAACCGAAGCCCACAAACCTCAGCAGCGGTCTCTTGGCCGCAGAATTCCTTTCCTTGCGATGAACGCCCATGCTCGATTCCCCCTCGCCGGCTCACGCTGGCGTTTCCCTCGATGTCCGGGGGTGCATCGGGTCCAGGAAGTGCGTTCTTGAGGGGCCACCCGGCCGCCCGAACTGCCCCGTGCGCCCATCGGATCGGTGACTTCGGAGGGACCACGGCGTACAATCCTTCGTCACTACCAACGTGGTGCGCGAGAGTGGCGGAATTGGCAGACGCGCAAGATTTAGGATCTTGTGGAGAGATCCGTGCGGGTTCGAGTCCCGCCTCTCGCATGCTTCCAGGCTTCGCCGGCTCGAGCCGGGGGCGTTCAACAGAACCGGCGTCAAGCCAGCGACACGCCGCGGCCGATGACGCGAGGATGGGGGAGAAATGACTCATGTGATTGCGGAGCCCTGTATCGGTGTGAAGGACACGGCCTGCGTGGACGTGTGCCCGGTCGATTGCATCCACGGATCCGAAGATGCACCGCAACTCTTCATCAACCCCACCGACTGCATCGACTGCACCTTGTGCGTCGAAGCCTGCCCGGTGGACGCCTGCTTCGCCGTGGAGGACTTGCCCGAAGAGTGGCAGCCCTACGTGCGCCACAACGCCGAGCACTTCGAAACGTGAGCGGCGCGGCCTGCCGCTACGCACGACAGATTCGGGTCGACGGCTTCGGGGCAGAAGGACAGCGGCGGCTGGCGCGGGCCCGCGTCGGGATCGTTGGCGTTGGTGCACTGGGTAGCCGCGTTGCGGAGGATCTGGGCCGTGCGGGGATCGGCTACCTACGCCTCATCGACCGCGATTGGATCGAGCTATCGAACCTGCATCGCCAACATTTGTATGACGAAGCCGACGCGCTGAACGAGGAGCCGAAAGCACTCGCAGCGGCGCGCCGGCTGACAGCGATCAACTCCGAGATCGAACTCGCCCCACAGCTGCGTGACCTCGGCCCGCTCGAGGTGGACGAGCTGCTCGGCGATCTGGACATCGTCATCGATGGCACCGACAACTTCCAAACACGCTATCTCGTGAACGACTTTTGCGTGCGCAACGGAACCCCCTGGATCTACGGCGCCTGTGTGTCGAGCCAAGGCATGGTGGCGCCATTCCTCCCGAACGGCGCTTGTCTGCGCTGCGTGTTCCCGGCCCCACCGCCAGCCTCCACGGCCCCAACGTGCGAGACCGCTGGGATTCTGCCGCCGGCCGCCGCGTTCGTCACGGCCATGCAGTGCATGCTTGCGCTGCGCATCCTGGCGACGGACACACCGCCCGATTGCACACTGACGACCATCGACATCCTCACGGGCGACCTTCGCTCCATGCGCTTGCCGCCGATGAGCGATCCGGACTGTCCGGCGTGCGGCCGCGGCGAGTTTCCGGCACTGGACCCAGCCGGGGCGAGTCGGACCAAGCGGCTCTGCGGACGCAACGCCGTGCAGCTATCGGCCGCGGCCGCGTCGTTCCCGCCACTCGCCGAGCTCGCCGTACGCCTACAGGCACAGTTCCCCTGCGAACTCTCGCCGCACATGCTGCGAGTCCAAATCCCCGAGGGCAAGATCAGCGTGTTCCGCGGCGGCCGCGCCATCGTGCAAGGCACGCAGGACGAGGGACGAGCACGCGCGCTCTTCGACCGTTACATTGGGTCGTGATCTATCTCGACAGTAGTGCCACCTCATTCCCCAAACCGCCGGAGGTTCTGGATGCCGTCCAAGGCTGGTTCCGGCAGCTAGGCGTCGATGCCGCGCGCGGCTCTTCGGCGCGCCACGAGGCGGTCGCGGCTGGCGTCGATCGATGCCGGCAGCGATTGGCGCAGATCTGCGGCGTCACTCCAAGTCACGTCGTGCTCTGCGCGGGAGCGACCCACGCAAGCAACCTCATCCTCAAGGGCGTCCTGCGACCCGGCGATCGCGTGTGGACCACGGCGCTCGAGCACAATGCGGTCGTGCGCCCCCTGGTCGGTCTGCAACGGCGCGCTAATGTTCGAGTAAGCTTCTTTGCGCCCGCTACGGCCCGCGTCGAGGCCGATCAGATCGCCGCGGCTCTCGAGAACGAGCCGCCCCCCGACGTCTTCGTGTTCAACCACGCATCCAACGTGACGGGCGTGATTCAGGACTTTGACCGGATCGCTCCCGCGCTGCGCGCCGCCGGCGCGCTCCTCATCGCGGACTGCGCTCAGACCGCGGGCAAGCTCGACCTGACGCGTCTCGACGTCGACGCACTCATTGTCCCCGGACACAAGGGATTGGCCGGACCTCCCGGCATCGGCGCGCTCTGCCTGCGCCGCGACATGGACATCGTTCCGCTGATCGAGGGCGGCACCGGCTCCAGCGGCGCCACCGACGCCATGCCGCGACAGCTGCCCACAAGCCTCGAGGCCGGCACGCCAAACACACCGGCCGTGCTCGGGCTCCTCGCCGGCCTCGACTGGGTCCTCGCGCGTGGCATCGACGCCCTCTACGCCGAGGAGATGGCACGCATGCGTACGCTACGGGCGGCACTCGCCCCGGCGCACGACGCTGGCAAGCTGCGGCTCATCGGCGCCGACGGGACGACAACGCACACCGCCGTCTTGAGCGTGACGTTTCCAAACCTGGACCCGACCGAAGCCGCGCTCATCCTGGAGGCCGACGGCATCCTAACGCGTGCCGGCTTCCACTGCGCGCCGTACATTCATGAGCACATCGGAACCGCCGCTGCAGGAACCCTGCGACTCAGCCCCGGACCGTACAATACCGATGCGGAAATGGTCACTGTCGCGCAGCGGCTCGCGACGCTGGACTAGAGAGCCCGCTCTTCGCCCGGTCACTCGGCTACTCGATCCAGAAACCTCGCATACCCCTGGTCCGCAACCTGGATGTGCTCCACCAGCCAAGTGCGCAGGAACATCGAGGTCTCGGTGCCGATGGCCAGCGGGTAGTTTTCCAACTCGTCGAGGAACGCGTTCGTCTGCCGGATGAAGTCGGCGTGCTGCCGGCGATGCGCACCGAGACCAGGATAGCCGGCGTCGGCCATGAGCTGCTCCTCCTCGCGAAAGTGCACGTCGGCGTAGGTCTTCATATCGAGCAGAGCTTCGGTGATCTCCTCGGTGTTGGATGCCTCGATCGCGCCGTGAATGCGATTGATGAGGTTGATCAGGTAGCGATGCTGGTGATCAACGAAGGAGACCCCCACCGAGAGCGAGTCGTCCCAGCGAACGAACTCGACGTCCACTGGCGCTTCGGGCAGCCGCGTTCCAACAACGCCCGGCTCACCGGCGGCCCCTTCGTAGAAGGACTTGACCTCGAGGATGTTGGTGAGATTGTCGACGAAGGCTTCGACGAGCACCGGATCAAAGTGCGCCCCCGCATTGTCCGTCACGTACTGGACGGCCCGCTCGACCGGCCAAGCCTCCTTGTATGGTCGCTCGGACGTGAGCGCGTCGAACACATCAGCCAGCGCACAGATGCGCCCGAACAGAGGGATTGCCGCGCCGGCCAGTCCGTTTGGGTAGCCCTTGCCGTCCCAGCGTTCGTGATGTGTGAGCGCGATCTGGCGGCTAGCTTCGAGCAAGGGATGATCGCCGGTCAACAGATCACCGCCGATCGTCGCGTGCTCCTTCATGACCGAGAACTCCGCATCGCTCAAGCGTCCCGGCTTGAGGAGGATCTGGTCGGCGATCCCCACCTTGCCAATATCGTGCATGGGCGCGGCCTGCTCCAACAGCCGCAGCTGATCCCGATCCAGACCGACGGCACGCCCCAGGATGACAGCGTACTGACTCATGCGTTGGATATGCGCGCCCGTCTCGTTGTCCCGATACTCCGAAGCGGCGACCAGCTTCTGCACCATCTCCTGTTGCGCCTTCTTGAGGCGCAACCCGTTCACCTCGGCCCGCGCCGTTAGACTCCGGTTCAGGAGGAAGCCGGAAACCGTGCGTCCGAGCATCTCCATGAAGTGCAGCTCTTCGGGGTGCGGTTCGTGGCCGTGCTCGATGTAGAGCACCATGACACCGATCACCCGATCCTTGTCGAGCAACGGCACGTTGTAGTGACCGTGCGGCCGCATTCCGTCGAAACGAGTCTCGTGCTCATCGTCGACGCAGGTCTTGAACAGCAGGCGCTTCTGCTGCGCCGCCCGACCGCACAGGCAATGACCAAATGGCACCTTGGCGCAGAGTGTCTTGAGCTGTGGGGCCAGAGCATGGTGCACAACCAACACGAGCTCTTCGCGAGCATTGGCGACGAAGATCGCGCCCTGCTTCGCCGCGCGTAGCCACGAGATCGAAACGATCACGTCGAGAATCTCGCCGAGCTGGACCTTGAAGCTACCGGCCCCGGTTGTGATCTCAAGGATCGCCGAGATCGCAGCGCGCGTCTCCCACTCGGGCGAGAGTTCGAGGTAGCCCCGCTCTTCCGCCTCGCGACGGCGATCGAGCGCGTGCTTCTCCAGGAGGAGATCCGAGAACGGCTCGGAATCAGGATCCTGGTATGAGCGAGGTTCGGGCGGCAAGCGTGCGGTCATGGGGCTGTGGCGAACGGACGGATGGCCCAGAGTTCTCAGACCTCCGAGTCTTTCGACGTTGCCCGTTTGACGACTGTAGACCGAACGTGATCAGTATACCGAAGCGGCTGCGGCTCAGCGACGGAACACCGGATAGCGCGTCAGCAAGTGCGCAAGCACCTCGAAGTAGGTCTCACGCACCGTGCGAATCCCAGGCGGCAACCAACCGTTCCCCTTCGCCCCGGCGCAGAACAGGTCCGCGACGAGCATGTTCAGCTCGGCAAGAAACCGTTGCTGGAACGTGCCCGGCACACTCTTGACCCAGCGATCGGCGATCAGTTCACGCCACAACGTCGAGCCGGCCTCGGCCTGCGGGCCGAGGCGCTCATCGCGGTAGAGTCGAAAGGCATAGGCGAGGCGGCTGCCGAGCACCCGGGGATCCAGGGGAGCATCCTCGACGAGCAGCGCATGGAGCGCCGAGCGCACTCGATTGGGCGGATCCAGTGCAGCCTCCAGCTTGCCGCGATCTGTGTCGTCGAGCGCCAACTCGAAGCCGGGCTCCATCAGAACGCGCCGACAGAGAACCAACATCCCAAGCTCGCCGTCGTCGCCGGCAGTCAGCAAGCGCGACAGCAGGCTCGCCCGCTCGACGCCATCCCGTACGGAGCGATGTAGCCGTGATGGCGAAGTGAGTCGAGCCACGACTGCCCACCATCGAGCTTGCCACGAAGCGGAACGAGCACGGCCCGGTCCGTCACGGAGGAGCTTGTCCTGCAGCGCCGGCGGAGCCCGTTCGAGCGCACAGAGGAAGGCGGGCAGGTCGAGCACAGTGCTACTCCCGAAGCGATCGAGCACGCGTGACTGCCGTCCGAGGGCTAACGACGCACAAATCCGGACTCGGGCCGAAGGCGCCTTCTGCAGCAGCCGGTAGAGGTCGGGCGACGCCTCCGCATAGAGGTCCGGGCGACGCGCGATGGCCAACAACATGGCTCGCTGGGTGAGGGACGCTAGGCTCCCTTCTCGAGCTGGCATAGCCAAGACGTTGGATATCGGCGTGCCGATCGCCAGCTTCGGTCGACACGCATCGAACAGCGCCGCCATCAACGGGAGGAGATCTCGATGCGCCACGGTAGCGAGGAACGCATCACGCGCGAGCGGCGCCCCCGACGCAAGGAACGCGACACGAGCCGCCAAGCGCTCGACGGTCTTCCGCTTGCGGTCACCAGCGAAATGCACGAGCAAACCCGCGTCGATCGCCACCCTCGATCGAGCGGCTGCGAGGCAAGCGAACACAGACTCGGCCTCGTTGCGCCGCTCGCCAAGCCGGCGTGACAGCTGGAGGCGCGCGGTCCGTCCACCAGCCAGCCCAAGCGCCGCAAGCCAAGTCAGCCCCGCAAACTCGTGTCCGGCCGCGCGGCGCGCGATCCGTGGTCCGGCCCAGGGTCCAAACCGGCACGCGGCCTGCCAAACGGCAATGCGAGCGGCCGAAGCGTCGAGCTTCTTGGGATTCGGTAGGTCCTCGAGGACCGCGCCACCCCCACGCCTGTCGAAGATCCATGCACTCCGGTCCGGGCGGCCCGCAGAAGCTTGTCCAGCCACTGGTGCCAGGCAACCGATATTCACGACAAGCAGTGCGACAAAAACCGTATCACGACCAGCCCAAAGCCCGGCTGGCCGAAACCCGCGCGATCCAGACGAATCTTCCATGTCGGAGCTAAACAACCTCCTCGAGGACGACACCCTCGACTTCGTCCTCCAGAATAGGGACGAATCGAACTCTACCTCGAGCGAAGAGCTTACGGCAACCATCCGCGGCGATCTCGCCCGAGTGAAGCTGCCCGACATCTTTCAGACACTGTCCATGTCCCAAATGGAGGGGACGCTGCGGGTCAGTGCGGGCTTCGATCAGACGTACGTGCACTTCGCCGACGGCAAGATCCGGGTGCTGCCTCCGCTCGATCTGCAAACTCGCCGACTCGGCTATCGCCTGCTGGCCTCCGGGCTCATGGAGGCCAAGGAGATTCGCACCGCCTTCATCAAACAGAAGCGGGAAGGGGGCAAGCTCGGTGAGATTCTCGAGGCCGAGGGCCTCGTCGACAAGGTGCAGTTCGACGCGATTCAACTGGCTCTGGAAGAGGACTTTCTGCTGGAGCTGTTCACGCTGCAGCGTGGCGCGTTCTCCTTCTTCAAAGAGAGCTTTCCGGCGTCCGGAATTGAGGAGCGGTTGCATGGCTGCGTCGCGTTCGAAGCGGACCAGGTGCTGCTCGAGATCGCCCGCCGCTCGGACGAGTGGGAGATTATTCTCGCGTCGCTCGGCGACCTGGACGAAGTGTTCGTCCGAACAGGCGAGAACGTGCCCGAACGCGTCGGAGAGATCCAGGACGACCTCTATGAGCACATCGAGGGCAAGAAGAGCCTGCGCGACATTGCGGGCGGCATGCTGGACAGCCTATTCGACGTCGCCAAGGCAGCGCAGAAGCTGTTCGACGGCGGGGCGATCGCGCACGCGCCGACCTACCACCTGATCACGCTCGCGCGCACTGCCATCGCAGCACAGCATCAACGAGTTGCCTTGTCCTTCTTGGCGCTCATCCAGACGAACCGCGAACCGAGTCTCGAGGAGCTCGAGGAGTCGGCCGAACTCCTCGTCCTCGCGGGCGACTCCAAGAGCGGCGCCGAGTTGCTCGCCGAGACCGCCCGCTCGGTGTCCGACTACGAGCGTCGACTGGCGATCCTGCGGCGCGCAAAGCAGCTCGACACGTTGAACCGTAATGTGCTCGAGCAGCTCGTGTTCGCGCTCGCGGCCGATCCGGACCTGCGTTACAGCGATGACTACTATGACTCGGCAACTCTGTTGTCGGAGATCTTCACGGATGCCAACGAGTTCGACGAAGCTCTGACGCTTATCGAAGAACTCGAGATCGACCGCCCCCAGTCGCTGTCCATTGCCACTCGCAAGGCCAAGGTCCTGTTCAAGATGGAACGGGCCGAAGAGGCGTCGGAGACACTCGCTTCCCTGGCAGCGTTCTTCCGCGAAACGAAGGACTCGAGTCGGCTAACGAGGACTCTGGAACAGATCCTGAAACTCGACCCGCGGAACCAGCGGGCTCGTAGCGAGCTCAAGGCGCTGCGCGAGAGCAAGGGCGTCAAACGGCTCAAGAAAGTCGCCGCCGGCCTCATCGGCGTCCTCATCCTTCAGCTGAGCTGGAGCTACGTCTCCGGCTACCTGGCTGAAGCCAGCGCACGCAAGCAACTCAAAGAGGCGTCGCAGCTGCTCTATACCGGTAAACTCGACGAATCGCAGGCGATCGTCCGCGGCGTCACCGAACGATTCCCCGGCTCGGAGATCGCCGTGGACGCGTTCGACCTACTCAATCGCATTACCGCACGGCGCAGCGCGGAGAAACGCTTGCGCGAGAAGCGTGAGCTTGCGCAGCTCCAGGGCGGGCTCGCCGCGAGTGTCTCGATGCTCGACGACTCGAGGCTATGGCAAGCATTCCGGTCCTACAGCGAGCTACTCGGCAAGCATGGCAAGTTCACCAAGGAGATCGAGCGATCGTTTGCGGCGCGCTTCCGGGCGCTCGCGGCAGCGATGCAGGAGGATACCGAGTCGCTGCAGACCGATCCGCCACCCCCGGTCGCGCAAGCGCAGAGCCCGGCCGCGCGGGCCGACCTGTTTGCCCGTCTCGCGAAGGTGTTTCCCAAGGAGCGCACCGAAGGCCTGATCGAGTTCGCCCGCAAACAGAAGGCCTTTGCCAAACCAAGCGCGACAGACAAGCGTCTTGCGAAGCTCCTCCCCAAAGGGTTCGTCGCGTCGATTCCGAAATATGCCGAACGCGCAAAGCGGATCCAGGCCGACCGGAACCGTCTCCGCCAACTCATTGCGACCGACGAAAAGACGGCCAAGCTCAACACGCCATTCCTGCTTGCCCAAAAAGCCGAAGCGGCGTACGACTTCGCCGAGGCCTTCAAGCAGTACTCGAGGCTCGCCTCCGGTTTCAAGAAGAACCCAGAAACCGCAGCGGTGTTCGCCCAGAAGCGCGACTACTGCGGGAGTATTCTCCAGGAGCTCGCCAGGCTTCGCACTGCCACGGAACACGGCGACTATGCAAGCGCAGCCAAGCGCTTCGTGGTACTCAAAGACATGGACCCGAGCGTGCCGTTCGAGACGTTCGTGGAACTCCCACTCCGCATCGAGTCTGGCCCACCCGGAGCAACGATCCGGAACAACGGTAAGGTCGTCGGGAAGACGCCGATGCTGCTCCGTTACAAACCGAGAGAGACGCTGAGCCTGACGATCGAGGCCGAGGGTTTCAGCACGGTCAAGATTCCACCCGAGGCGGCGACTGCCGGTCGGTTCCGAACCGTGCTCGAAATGCACCCTCTGTTTGAGCGGAAACTCGGCGGCGCGCTCACCGGTGCAGCGCAGTACGAAGCTGACGAGAACCGCATGCTGCTGTCCGATCGCTCCGGGACCGCCTGGTGCTTCGACCTGACCAAGCTCACGGAGGTCTGGCGACGTCGCTTTCAGGACCTGTCCGGGGACATCGGGACGCCGTTCCCGCTTGGCGAAACCGTGCTGCTCCCCGCCCGTGACGGTCGTCTGCGAGCCTTGGACATTCGGACGGGCACGCCTCTTTGGGAGGCGAGACTCGAGACCGGACTGCTCTCCCCCATGGTGCGATCGGGATCCAATGCTTGGATCGCGACAGAGCGCGGCAAGCTCCACCAGGTGAGCATCACAGACGGAAGTGTTCTTACGACACGGTCGGCCGGCGGCAGGATGCGCTTTGGTCCGACGGTGGACAGGCGCGGCGTGGTGTATCTCAATGATCGCGCAGGCTCGGTCACCGCGATCGATCGCGAAGGCGGCGCCCTGTGGAACCGCACGATCGCCGACTCCGGCTGGGTCCCCCCGAAGATCGCGCACGACCTGCTCCTGGTGGCCAGCGACGACAAGCGGCTTTACGCTCTCGACATCACGGACGGCTCGGTCCGCTGGAAGACGGATGTCGCGGATGCGTTGCGGCACGCACCCGCGACCGACGCAACCAGGGCCTGGGTCGTCACGCTACGCAAGCAGCTTCTGGAAATCGATCTCAAGTCAGGCGCGGTCACACGCAGGACGACACTGCCGGCGAGACCGAGCGGTCCGCCGTCCTGCATCGACGGCATTCTGTTCGTGCCGCTCGGCAAACGCGGAGTCTTGCTGATGCATACCGAAGATCTCTCCCGCTACTGCCACATGTCCGTGGGACTCGCGACAGAACTCGCCGTGCGCCCCATTGCGGACAGATTCTTGGTGTTCGAATCGGCACGCGGAGTTCTGCGCTTGTTTGATCGCAAGCTACTGAACCAGCGTTGAACCAGTGCAACGTCGGTTGCGTTCGCACAGCATCCGACGCTCCGCTCCCGCCGTTTGGATGGAGTCGGAAAAATTGGGTTGCCGGCCGTCTGATTTGAACTATTTGCGCAACGTAAGCATGCAGCCTGCCGTTTCTTACTGCATGTGAACCTTCGGTACGCGTCCGCCGCACGTCCCTATGGCGTGTTGCGGCGCGCGCGCGTCCAGCCAAGCTTTTCTCCTGCATGAGACCAGCCCCCGCCGACGGGCCCTCCACGACCACGACCTACACAACTGGCATTGCGCTTGCGATGCACGGTCGTTGCACCAACAGCCCGACAAGAACACCATGAAGCGCATCCCGATACTCTTTCTCTCCGCTGCGTTGGCCACAGTGACCGCACTGAGTTCCTGCGCCGACAACAATGGCACGAGGCCGCTGACCGATGCGGGAGGGAACTCGATCCCGCGCGACGACGGCGAGTTGTTCCGCCCGGGCACGCCCAAGGTCGGCAAGGACGCTCCCATAGACAAAAAGGGCGATGCCACAAGCTCCGCGAAGACGCACTCCGACGACCAAGGTCCGAACTCCCCCGTCCCCGAGCCCCTCACGCTGTTCCTCGTCGGGGCAGGTCTCGCCGGCGCGGCACTCCTACGCCGCCGTCGGCCCGAAGACCTCATCGAGTCGGAGTAGTCACAGCGCCGGACGCGCCCTTCCCCATTTTCCCCCCGCGTCCGGCATCCACGTTGCTAACATCGGTTGGATGCAACGCGCCGCCTTCCTCGTCTTGCTCGGCTGTGCGGGCGGCTCCCTGCCGACCCGCGCGCCCCCCCCAGCGACGCTAGTGCGACCGCTCCCCAAGCAGGTCGACGCTATGCTCGGCAAGGACCGTCTCACGGCCCTCCTGGCCATGGACCAAGTCGCCGCGACCAAGAGCCCTGCGGCCGGCCCGTGGCTGCTGGCGGTGCAGCACGACACAACCCGATCGGTCGACTTGCGAGCTCGGGCGGCGGGCGCGCTGCTCGCGCTAGGCTATCCCGCGGGCCAAGAGTTCTGCCTCGGCGTACTCGGGGCGCTGCTGCCGGGATCCGAGGCCCGCGACCGAGCGCTCGGGTTGCCGCCGTCGGAGCGCTGGGCGTTCGCCCGCGAGCTCGCAGTGCGCGCGCTGCGCCAGCGCCTGCTCGCCGCCGGACGAACTCCACCACCGTTTGACGCCAACCTGGGCGCGCCAGACCTGGTTCGGGCGACGCAAGCGTTTGCGACGGCGCTCGCCAGTCTGCCGCGCCCGCGACCCAACGCCTCGCTCGAAGTTCTGGCAAGTTCGATCCCGAACGAAGCGCCGGCGGGCTTCGACCCGATGCGCTGGGCTGCCGACCGCAGAGCGTGTCTCGCTGCTGCGACGCGGAGGCCCGGGAAATGACACGGCCGAGTTGGAGTTCGCCGGCACATCTCCTGTGGCTGATGCTCGCTTCGCCCTCTGTAGCGATGCCGGCCCAGAAGACGCAGACCAAGGCACCTAGCACCAAGGCACCTAGCACCAAGCCAC
>CAYSWE010000083.1:0-12801 GCA_964434515.1 uncultured Phycisphaerales bacterium
GGCGCGGATCCTGCTCCATGTGCTGCATCAGAGTCTCGAAGTAGGTCTCGGGCAGCTCGAGGTCCAGATCGAGCTTGCAGAGGTAGCCGAACTCGCTCGGGTCAATGCGCTCGAAGCCTGCGTAGAAAGCGTCGATAACGCCGGGGCCAACACTGCGCGCTCCGCGGTCCTGGCGAGAATGCACCTCGATGAACTCGTAGCGCTCGGCATACTCCGCCAGGATCGCCGGCGTCGCATCGCTCGACCCGTCGTCGACGATGAGCCAGAGCGACGGCCGGACCGTCTGCGCAACGACGCTATCGAGCGTGCGGCGACAGTAGTCGGCCTCGTCGCGGCAAGGCGAGATCAGCACGTAGCGTCGTGCCACGGGTATCGTACCGGGGCGCGCGTGCACGATCGGCGCATCGGTTGCTCCGGGTTGTGTGGTCGGGGACGTCATCGAGTTAGGAACGGGAACACTCACAAGTCCTAGGTTACCCTCTCAGAGTCGGCGTGCTAGTCAGCGCCGGCAAGCCGATCGCCTCCGTCCGCGACTGCGCCTGGTGCGCTCTCGCAATCCAGTCAAGAAAACAGCAACCCAAACGTCCGCAGAACACCCACCGACGATGGAACCCGATGCACCCCATACCGCCGCGCGGTGGCCGAAGAAACTGGTGCGCGACACCGCCGCGAGCACGTTTCGCCTGCTCGGATTGACGCGCGCCAAGCGCGCATTGAGCCGCCTCACTGTTGTAACGTTCCATAGGGTTCTGCCACGCGAACAGATTGACGCCTACCCATTTCCGGATCTTTGCGTCACGCCAGAAGAACTCGATTGGTTCGTCCGATTCTTTGCGCAAAACTACGAGTGCTCGACCTTCCACGACGCCGTGGAGCGGCACGTTGCCGGGACGCCCAGCGCGCGTCCGCGACTGGCGATCACCTTCGACGATGGTCAGCTTGACAACGCCGAGCACGCGGCCGGGGTGCTCGCGCGGCATTCGGTCGCAGCGACCTTCTTCATCCCCGTCGACGGCGTCGAACGTGGCGAATGCCTATGGCATGACCGCCTTGCATTTTCCTGGCGACGCCTCACGACAGAGCAAGCTCCGGTCGCCGACGAGCTCGCCCGGACCTATGCCCTCGGACCGGCCGCACTCGTTGCCGGGTCGGCGGGCGCACGCAGCGCCGTCGCCGCGACCAAGCGCCTCGACGCGGCGCTCTGCCAGCAGCTCACCGACGCAGTCACCAAGGCGTGCCCGGAGCGTCCGCCGGCGTGGGCCAGGCTCATGACCGCGGCCGAGGTCCGCGGTTTGGCAGCGCGCGGCCACGAGATCGGCTCGCATTCCATGAGCCACTCCATCCTTCCGAACTGCACGGATCTAGCCATCGAACGCGAGGTCCAGGACTCGAAACGGAGCCTCGAAGCCATGCTCGAGGGGCGATCCGTGACATCATTCTGTTATCCCAATGGCGACTATGACGACCGCTGCATCGTGGCGCTCGAGCGTGCCGGTTACCGCCAGGCTTGCACGACGAGGTGGGGCGACAACGAGCCCGGCACATCTCCCTTCACACTCAGGCGCTTCGACATGAACGTGCGTCACGTGCGGTCTTGGCACGGCAAGCTTTCGAAGAGCGTGCTCAGCTGGCGCATGAGCCGGCTGTTTCGGGGGCGCGGAGCTTGAGTGCCCCCATCGCGTATCTGATCAGCGAGTATCCCTCCATCACGCATACCTTCGTCCGCCGTGAGGTGATGGCGCTGCGCGACGCAGGATTTGACGTTCGCTGCATCAGTGTGCGACAGCCCGCCGCCGACGCGCCGCTCGGCCCAGCGGATGCGCGAGAACGATCGGGCACGACCTACGTGCTGCCGTTGCGCGCGTTCACGACGCCCGTGACGCTCGCGCGCGCTTTCGTTCGCCACCCGATCCGCTACCTGACGACGCTGTGGGCCTCGCTGACGCACCGCCGCCCTGGCCTGCGCGGCCTCGTTTGGTCCTTCGCCTACTTCGTCGAAGGCATGGTCGTCGCACGAGAACTCGAACGGAGCGGCGCGCGACGGCTCCACAATCACTTCGCCAACGCAGCCGCCAATGCCGGGCGACTCGCGGCCCGCTACAGGGGCATTCCCTGGAGCATGACGCTGCACGGCAATGCGGACTTCGAGGGACCGATGCGCCACCTCCTGGGTGCCAAGATTGCCACGTGCGATCTCGTCGCCTGTGTCTCCGAGGATGGTCGGCGACGTGCCCAGGAGACCGTCGCGCCCACCCACTGGCACAAGCTGTTCGTCGCACACTGCGCCATCGACCCAGCAGAGCTGCCCAGCCACAAGCCAAGCCGCGTCCGCGGCCGCGTGCTCTCCGTCGGGCGGCTCTCGCCCGAGAAGGGCCAGCGTGGTCTGCTCGAGGCGTTTGCACAGCTCGACGAGACCGCCCACCTCCGACTCGTGGGCGATGGACCGGAACGCGGCGCCCTGGAGCGGCGCGCGCGGGAGCTCGAAATTGCGGAGCGCGTCGAATTCGTCGGCGCGCAGCCTCTCGACCGAGTCCTGGACGAGATGCTGCAGTGCGAGGTCTTCGCCCTGTCGAGCCTGATCGAGGGCATCCCTGTCGTCCTGATGGAGGCCATGGCGCTCAGCACCTGCGTGATCGCCCCACGGATCACCGGCATTCCCGAGCTGGTCGAGCACGGTGTCAGCGGGCTGCTGTTCACCGCCGCCGACTGGAACGAGCTCGCCGCCCATCTGAGGCGGGCCCTGGGCGATGCAGCGCTCCGCGAGCGCTTCGGCGCTGCTGGACTCGAGCGGGTCGAGGCCGAATTTGTCATCCGCCGCGCCATCGAGCCGCTGCGAGAACGCTTTGGCGATGCGTAGGGGAAGTCCGCGCGCCCTCGCGGCTCCGGCTCAGGAAAAACACGTGACAAATCCGATGAATCCATGGAGAGCCCCCTCGATCCGCCACCAGCGGGTCGTTTCCGCCAACCACATCCCGCAACTGTGCGATACTCTGTACTAGTTCTTTCCGTCTTCTTGCAGAGTGCGAAGCCAGCCATAGGGTTAAATCCGGGTCTTCCGGTCAAGACCCGGACTACCCCACGAGACGCAACCACGACGTGAACCCGGAAGCCGAAGCTCGAACTCTGATCATCTCACAGCGCGAGTACCGCCCCACTCTGAGTCGGTGCATGCTCTACGAGATGGAGGACGTCATCGCCGCCGTCGACGACGTGGAGATTCTCGTTCAACCGCGCCATCAGCGGCCGCTGACTGGCGCCACCAAGAAACTCGCGGCCGGACTCGAACGAGTGGGCCTGAAGGTCGAACGACCTGCGGTCACCGGCGCCGTGCAGCTCCGGCGCGAATACGACTTGTTCTACTGCCATCTCGAGAACGTCAATGATCTCGAGGCGCTGAACTCCGTCAGCGGATGGCGCAACCGATGCAAGACAGCCATCTGCCACATCGAGGAACTCTGGCTCAGCTGGCTCCGCTACCGCAAGCCACTGCGCGGCCTGGAGGCATTCGATCACGTGTTTATCGGTTGCGAGGCGACGGTCCCGGAGCTGCGCAAGTTGGTCAACGTGCCCGTCACCTACCTGCCACCGGCGATCGACGTGGATCGCTTTGCGCCGCCATCGCCGGCACCGCAACGAACGATCGACTGTCTCTGCATCGGGCGTCGCTCCCACGAGACGCACGAGGACCTGTTGCAGCTCGCGGCCCAGCGGCCCGACTCGTTCCACTATGAGTTCGACACACGCTTCGGCAACGGGCGCGTGATCGACGTCGATGAGCATCGCCTCCTCCTGGCGCGGCGCATCCAACGTGCGCGCTACTTCATCGTGAATCACGCAAAGGCCGACTGCGACGATGTGACCGAAGGACAACACGAACTCGGCTATCGCTACTTCGAGGGTGCGGCAGGCGGCGCAGTACTCGTGGGCCAAATCCCCCGACGCGCTGCCTTCGGAGTCAACTTCGACTGGCCAAACGCCGTCGTCCAACTTCCCTACCACTCCCGCGAAATCGCCGAACTCCTGCAATCGCTCGACGAGCGGCCCGAGGAGATGGACGCACTCCGGACGCGCAACATTGCCGAGTCACTACGCCGACACGACTGCGCACACCGTTGGAAAACGATGCTTGAGCAGATTCAGGTCGAGGCGCAGCCACAGCTCGCGGCACGGATCCAGCGCCTGGCGCAACGAGCAGAGGACCTCGAGGCCGCCAAAGGCCACGACCGGCGTTCGCACCCAACGCGGCGCTCGGAAGCACTCGCAGACCCACGAACCTAGAAACGCGGCCGAAAACCCGGCATGGCTGCGACGCCCGCTAGCACGCACCCTGCAAAGCCGGAAAGCCTCGACAAAACAGCTAGGTTCGAGACAGGCTTCTAGCGGACCGCGATCCCTAGCGCGAACGGGATCAACCCCTGGATCGGAACGTTCTGTCGAATGTACTTGTCGATCCAGATGTTCACGTTGTCGACCGGCGTGTTGGGTACGTAGATCAGGTCATGAGGCTGAAGGTAGATCGGATCGGCTGTGCCCCAGTGCTCGACGCGAGCATCGATGCGCCACGCGCGATACGTGCCGGCGACGCGCGAACGACGCAGAAGCAGCGTGTTCCCAAGCAAGGCCGTCGCTTTGGCGTGTCCCCCGGCACGGCCGAGAGCCTCGATCAGCGTGAGCCGCTCTCCGCGCAGCGCGACGAGCCCCGGCGTGCGCACCTCGCCGGTCACCGTCACCGAACGCGTCTGGTCGCTGCCGCCCTGCTGCTCGGCGTTGCCAAGAGACACGTAGCACTCGGGCTGCGCATCCGTCGCATCGTAGCGCCGCTTCAACTCGGCGTTGAGTTCTGCCATGTTGAGACCCGCCACCCGGAGCGTGCCAAGCACGGGAAACACCATCTCGCCGTCGAGGTTGACGTTTCCGATGTGATTCCAGTCCGTCTTGTTAGGGAACTCGAGCGCGAGCTTGTCACCTGGCTGAATCAGCGTCGGGCCGGTGTAGAGCGTCGCGTTGACTTCGGTGGCGATCTCGGCCAACGGCACGCCATAGCTGGCGCAGCCCATAGCGAAGGACAGCGCGAACCAACACGCCCCAAGTCGGCCAATGCCGAGTATCCAAGTCACGAAACGCACGCCTCTCAAGGTAGCCTCTTCTGTTGTTCGACCGACAATACGCTGGGGCTTGGGCAAAATGGCCAGGTCTTCCGCTGCCGAGGCCACGACAACCGTCCCTCAACCACGGAGCCCGGCGCGGATCTCAGTCACGAAATCTGCACTCGCCCGGAACGTCGCACGCACGAATCGGCCGCGCTCCCACCAGAAGACGAATATGGGGCTCTGCTTGGCCAAGTCCATGGCATTCCACAAGAGCAGCAAGAGCGGCATCGGCGGACCGGCCGCGCCGGGCGTCGCGTTCGCTGCCAAGAGATCGTGCAGCGCCAAGACCCCATCCCGCGCTCGGATCGGAACGCGACAGGACCCAACGCTGGTACAAACCGCGACCACGCCGCCAAATCCAGCGCCAACGCGGAAGCCCGGAGAGCCCGCGGGCTTCGCCAAGCGCGCAATGTCGGCCGCCCGGATGGTGCCATCGAACCCGACCCGCGGCGCGAGTCGGGCATCCGGCACAGGCTCCGCGGTGGGAATCCACGAACAGGCGTTGGCGCCGACGCGTAGCACCCCTGCCAAGCCGCGGGCGAGGAATGCGTCCGGCACGGGCTCGCTCGCCCGATGCAACCGGCGCAAGGTCACCACTTCTCGCGGGCGCGCTGCAAAGGGCGGCTTGCGCACCGACCCCAAGCCCCAGAGGAACCGGTAGGGATCGTTGGCCAACTCGGCATCGCCGCCCAGGACGACCGGGTCACCATCGGCGAGCTGGGCGTCCCCCGTAGCAATGCCGGCGATGAGATTCGCATTGAATTCGTCATGTGCGTCCATGGTCGCGCGCGTGGCGGCTCGCCCGGGCAGCAACCAAACGAGCGGCAGCAGACCGATCACCAACGTCACGGCAGGACGGTTGCGAGCCACCCGGCGTGCCAAGACCACCCAAACGCCGAGTACCGTGACCGACGCTAAGTAGGCAAAGCGCTGGTCGCCGCTGCGCATCGCCGGAAGGACCTGAGCAAGGGGACCATACGCTCCGGCTGCGACGAGTCCGCAGCCGAGCAGACGCGCCGCGCGTCCCTCGCGACGTTCGAGGATCCACAGGGCGATCCCAGTGAGAATCAGCAACGCGGCCATGCCAGTCCCGGCGGAACTGCTGCCGGGCTTCAGCGTGAGTCCGAGCGTGTGCAACCAGCCGCGAAGAATCGCCAGAGGCTCGATCGCGGCCTGGGCTGCAAAGCCGTAACCACCGAGAAACTCACCGAGCACGACACGACGAAGCACGAAGTAGGCCGGGATCAGCGCCAGATAGACCAGCGCCGGAAGCGACCGGCCGAACGCGATAGGGCCGCGACGGAAGCTCGGATGCGGGTCGAGCAGGTCGAGGCCGAGGGCAGCTAGCGGAAAACCGATCGCCGACTCCTTGGTAGCGAGCGCGAGAACGGCAAAGCACCAGACCGGGTAGCGTGGGCCGCCGCGCCGGCAGCGCAGGTGCGCGAACAACGCCGCCAGAATGAACACGGCCACGTGCGTATCCACGCGCCCGGCGACCCAGCGAAGCGACGGTACGAGAATGGGAGAACACAGCCAAAGCACGGAGAGCACGAAGCCGGGCACGAGCTTGCCGCCGCTCAGCATGCGCGCGATCTCGAACAGCAGCAACAAAGCGACGCAGAGCGCCAGCGCGTTCATGGCATAGAAGCCGAACGGCTCCGGCCCGAACAAAAGTCCGTCCATGCCGAACGACAGCGTGATGAGCGGACGATAGAAGAGAAAGAACGCGAGCCCATATTGCGGCCCAACGAAGTCATGCAGGCAGTTGCTCAGTTCCGAGGCATAGCCGATCGCGACGAAGTCATCTGACTTGAAGCCGGCGCCGCCGGGCCAATGCACGATGAGACAAAGGGCGACGAGCGCCAGCCGAACCGCGACAACGCGCATGGTCGTGTTCGTGCCTCAGTTCCGGGCCGCGCCTTGTTCGATCCAAAGCTTGACGAGCGCGCGGAACGCGGGCGAAACCGGTGGCAGCCCGTCCGGCATCTGCACACCAAAGGGCGGCGGGCGATCCTCGAGCTTGCGCCAGAAGAGGCTCTTTGCCGGCTTCCCAGGGACGATGTTCGTCATTCGATCGCGGAAGTCGCCGCCACGGAACAGGTCGGCGTAGGTGTCGAGCTGGAACCCACCCCGGCTCGCCCCTCCGGCGTGACACTGGCCGCACTGGGCAATGAGCGTCGGCATCAGATCGCGACCGTAGCGAACCCGACGCCCCGGCACGCCAACACCGGCCTGGTAGTCACGGTTCTCGAGCCCAGGGGCAAACAGCGGCGGACGCAACTCGTGCCCGACCTCGGGCACACCATCGCCATCGCTATCCGCATTCTGATCACCAAAGACTTCGCCGGTCGCAGGCCACTCCGCGAGAACGAGGCCGCTGGCCTTGCTCCGCGCCCAGACGCGTGCAGCGAGGTCGCCGAGCCGCCCAGCCCCCTGCACGGCCTGCCAAGCGGCCACCGCATCGAGCGCCCGCGCCAGGTCGCTCGGCGAGATGCCGGCCGCGACCGCGCCGGGAAAGCTCACCGGCCCCCCGGCAACCCGCACGTAGTGGTCGGCCCAGTAGCTTGCGGCTCGAAGCGCGCTCGCACGCAGCTCCGGAAGCCCAAGCACACGATACGACTCAAACAGTCCGGCGATCACGGAAGCGGCAGCACCAAACGCGGCGGGCGCCGTCGAGAACTCGCTGGGTGCCAGGAGCACGCTTGCGCGAACCTGACCGTCGCGGTCCACCAGGTTTTTCGCAACGAACAACGCGTGCTCACGCAAAAGACCGACCAGCGAGTTCAGCTCGGGCACGGCCTGCCGCGCCGCAGCGAGTCCCAAGAGCGCCTCGCCGGCCGAGTCGGCCTCGACCAGCGCGCCGCGGCCCTGCCGGTCGGCACGATCGACCAGGGCACCGGTCGCGGGATCGCGGTGCATCGCGATCAAGTTGCGCACGAGCACCTCGACCCCGTCGAGCCCCGGCCGTGGTTCCACGGTCTTTTGTCCAGGGTCCTTCTCGAGCGCACCGGAGTCGATCCACTCGCCGATGAGATCGATCTGGCTCTGCGGAAGCGGCGGAAGAAAGTCCGGCATCCGGCGTGACACCGGCGGCTTCTTGAGCGCCACGATCTGCCAGAGCAGACTCTGGCGCGACTTGCCTTGGACCACCGTCGGATTGGTCTTGCGATGCGCACCGCCGCGCAGCACGTCCTTGTAGGTCAGCACGACGAAGTCGCCCGACGGGAACTGACCGTGGCAAGTGCCGCACTCGGTGTTGAGAAGCCCCTTCATGTGGGATTCCCAGGTCACGACGGCGCTCGGCGACCCGGAGCCAGAACGGGACGCGTCCGCGGCGCCGGGGCGCGCCTGCGGCCCCTTGCCAAACGGATCACCCTCGAATAGGCGGCGCAGCAGGGAGTTCGGCTGGCGCTTGCTGGCCAACCAGGCGAGTTCGGCGCAGCCACGCAAGAGTCGCGCCTGATCCACCAGCGACGAGCTGCGATCCAGCGCGGCGAAGGCCTCTGGCGCCGCAGGTAGACCGGCGATCGGATGCGCCATGGCAAAGTGAATCCGCGCCGGGAAGAGCTTGGGCGCTTTGGACGCGTCGTAGTTGGCGGGATCCTGGATGCGGCCGAGTGCCTGCCCATCGAACGCGAGTTCGCTCAGCAAGAACCGCTCGATCGCGATGGCCTTCTCCAACATGAGCAGACCGCGCATCCCCGACTCACCAGTCTCTCCATAGAGATCCCCGCGCCCGACCGACAGGAGCCGCGCCGCACGACGGGTCAACGCCGTCATCCAGGTTCCCAGGGAACCGGGTGCCAGCTCGTAGCGCCGCGCCGGCGCGGCGGCGAGGCGCAGATGCTTCGCGTCCGTCCGACTCAGAGGCACCGAACCCAAAAGGGCCGGCAGATCCTCGGGCGCAAAGAACGCCTGGCCGAGATCCACAGGTAGCTTGGCGTTGGTGCGGAACTCGTAGCGCGCGCGCAGCGCGGCCAGGACTTCGTCGCGATTGGTGCCGTTGCCATTGCCATCCTTGGGCGCGTCCTTCTTGGTGGCGAGGGCCTCGACGAACGGTGACCAGAGCGGATCGGCTCCGGCCGCGGACTCGAGCGCCAGAAAACGAATCACGCCATCAGCGGTCGCGACGAACTCCGAAGAATCGTCGAGGGAGAGCCCCGTGAGTGCCGCGCCCGGCCCCTGCGGTCGCCGTGGATCGGCGAGCAACATCGCAGCCGACAAATCCATGCCGCCGCCGGAGGAAAGGAACCCGGAGCGCGGTCGAAGTTTGGTTGCCGAACCGAGCGCCGGTGTGCTCGAAGAACTCGACCCACCGCACCCGACGAGCCCACCGAGGAGGCTCCCAAAGCAGAGGAGAACGAAGGTCCGATGCGGGCTAAGGAATGTAGAGCTTGAGGCCATGGGGTCCGGTCTGCGGAATTGGACCGTCCAGGATACCCGATCCTAGTGCTGTGATTCAGCAATCCTCGCCCCTACCCGCGGCCCTCGGACGCCCCTGGCCGCGCCGGGCTAGCCGCCGAGCGGAGCGGGCTCGGACGGTCGTGGGTGCGCCAATACGCGCTCCACCGCACGGCGAAGTTCCGCCGCTGACATGCGCTCTTCCGGGCCGCTGTCGACCGGGAGCGCGATCACGAGCGTGCCGCCCTCGAGGCGCACGGCCTTCTCGTCGTCCTCAACCTGGATTTCGTCGAGGAGTTGCTCGATCGTCTCGCGCGCCTCCTCGTCGCCAGCCAAGTCGACAAAGACCTGCTCGATCAGATCCAAGACCTCGGCAGCGACGGCGCGACGGTGCGGAGCATCGATGGCCAACGAACCGATCTCGATCTCGATCCGGGCGGCAAACAGCTCGTGCAGCTTGTCCACCAAGTCACCGATGCGACGGGAGAACTCGGCCGAGCCAGGCACCGGAACGAGGTCGAGCGGATCGACGCGCCCACCCGAGAGCGGTGCGACGACGTGAGCTACGTCTTCGACAAACAGTGACTCGATCGAAGCAACGCGCACGTAGAGCATGCCCTTGCCCGGCTCGCGGCACTGCCCGAGTTCGGTCATCAGCAGAGTTGCTTCGACATCGGCCGTGAACACGCTCTCGACACGTCCGGAGACCTCCCGACCGCTGGCGAGCCCGAGCCGAACGAGTGGCTTGCGTCCGTTCTCATCGACGTTTGCGCACAGGACGTCGAGGACACGCCGCAGAGGCAGGGAAGGGATGCTGCGTCGCGCTGCCACTGTTGGTTTCTCGTTCCTCACCGTTGTCCAAATCTCCAACAGTTCATCGACACCGCGGCCCGTCGACTGAAGTGGGCACTGGCGGGGTTGCCGTCCGGGGTGCGCCGGTCTCTACTACTCCAACACCAGGTTCGCCACCGAAGGAACATCTCGTATGCGCAGTCTTCCGTTCTTCATGCACGTCAGCCCCGCGGTGCTGGCCTTCGCCGCGCTCGCGGCCGCACAGGGCAGAGGCCCGATCCGCACACCCAAGGAACGACTTGCGAATCACGCCCGCCATATCAAGATGCTCGCGAGTTCTCCGTTTCGGGACTTCGCGTGGAAACCCATCGGTCCAACGCACATGAGCGGCCGCATCACCGGAGTCGCGGTGCCGGCCGGCCGGCCGTTCACCTTCTATGTGGCGACGGCTTCGGGAGGGCTCTGGAAAACCGTGAACGAGGGCACGACCTGGCGGCCCATCTTCGAGAACGCACCGTCGGCAGCGTGCGGCGCGGTCGCCTGCGCACCGTCGGCTCCAGACACGGTTTGGCTCGGGACCGGTGAGGCCAATATCTTCCGTAGCTCGATGTCGGGCACCGGAATCTACAAGTCGAGTGACGCCGGCAAGACCTGGCATCACATGGGGCTCGCGCCCACGCATACGATCGCGCGGATCGTCGTTCACCCGAAAGACCCGGACATTGTCTGGGTCGCCGCCTCGGGTCACGAGTGGACGCCGAACGAACAGCGTGGCATCTACAAGACCACCAACGGCGGCAGCACTTGGGAACGCGTGCTCTACGTCGACGACCACACGGGCGCGATCGACCTCGTCCTGGATCCAAAAAACCCAAACCGACTCTACGCCGCGATGTGGGAACGAACTCGCAAGAAGTGGAGCGACCCGAAGCCCGGATCGAACAGCGGGATTTGGCGGAGCAACAACGGCGGCAAGACCTGGGAACGCGTTACGAAAGGCCTACCTCCCCCATCGGACACAGGGCGCATTGGCCTTGCGGTGGCGGCATCGAAACCGCATGTCGTCTACGCGTTGATCGACAATCACGAACTCGCCCGTAAAGCGCGGAAGGGCGAACTCGATTCTTATGGGCGACCCAAGACAGGAGTCATCAAGGGTGCCGAAGTCTATCGTTCGGACGACCGTGGCGGCACGTGGAACCGAGTGAGCCAGAGCAAGGGCGACAGTGGACGACGACTGCGTCGGTTGTTCTCGACCTACGGCTGGGTGTTCGGCCAGATCCGAGTCGACCCAACCAACAGCGACCTGGTCTACGTCCTCGGCGTCGGGCTGCTACGCTCGCGAGACGGCGGCAGGACCTTCGACCCGGTGCGTTTCCCTGGGCTGCATGGCGACAATCACGAACTGTGGTTGGACCCGACCAACCCTCGGCACCTAATCAGCGGCAACGACGGTGGGATCAACATCTCCTACGACGGTGGCGAGACCTGGAAAAACGACGAGAGCCTGCCCGTGGTGCAGTGCTACAACGTCGCGTACGACTTCCAGGAGCCGTTCCACGTCTATTGCTCGATCCAAGACAACAACAGTTGGATGGGGCCGATCACCCACGTCCCCGGCCGCAGTCCAGCGAGCGAATGGCAACGCTGTCCCGGTGGAGAGGCGAGCTACCACCAGATCGATCCGAGCAATGACAACGTGCTCTACTCGGAGAGTTTCTACGGACGCATCCAACGATCGACGTTGAGCCCACGCAAGACCGTCTCGATCGTCCCCAAGAGAGCCTCCGGACAGCCTAGGCTACGCGGTCAGTGGCTGGCGCCGTTTCAGATCTCCCCACACAATCCATTCGTCATCTACCACGGGATGCAGTATGTGTTTCGCAGCATGGATCGCGGCAAGACGTGGACACGAATCAGTCCGGACCTGAGCTACAACGATCCCGCGAAGCGCGGTGATATCTCTTTCCAAACCATCACTTCGATCAGCGAATCGCCCAAGCGCTTCGGACTGCTCTACGCAGGCACGGACGATGGTCGATTGCACGTAACCCGCAACGCTGGCAAGTCATGGACCGAGATCACGCACGGCCTTCCAACGCGCAAGTGGGTGTCGCGCGTCATCGCCTCGCGTTGGTCCGAGCCCCGCGTCTGGGTGGCGCAGAATGGCAAGCGCGACGACGACTTCCAAGCGTGGCTGTTCCGTTCGGACGACTACGGCCACAGTTGGAGCGACACAGCCGGCACGATCCCCGGTGGCCCGATCAACGTGGTGAAGGAAGACCCGCGGGACGAGAAGATCCTCTGGGTCGGGACCGACTTGGGCGTCTACGTTTCGATCGATCGGGGCAAGACCTTTGTCACCGTGGGCAAGCAACTCCCGATCACATTCGTCCACGACCTATTCGTGCATCCTCGCGACGACGTGCTCGTAGTCGCCACGCATGGCCGCGGTTGC
>CAYSWE010000084.1:0-9512 GCA_964434515.1 uncultured Phycisphaerales bacterium
CTAGATTTGGATTCTCGCGCCAACGCTTTTCACGTTCGGGATCCGTCGCCGCCAAAGAAGGTTGGCAAGCGCCCGACGGTCAAGCAGGTCGTCCACTGGCCGTCGGCATCCGTTGCGAGTTTGGCGTGAAAGACTTGCTGAATGTCGAACCCGGGGACCGAGTTGAACGAGTTGATGATGATCCAGGAAGCTTGGGGCTTGCGCGTAAACCCGGGGTTTGCGCCCTTGGCTTGTGCCGCGACGAGGGACGTCAGACCGATGATGGCGACGCACGCGGCGCCCACGCGATTGCCGCGGCGCTTCTCTGGGGGAGAGGACAGACGGGAATGTGAGTTCATCCGGCCATCTTACTTCGATTGGCTCGGGCCGACCATGGCCCTGCGTTCACGTGACGCAGCTCTCAACTGACGCGGCGGACGACGCCGACGACGACGCCGCGGATCTGCACACGGTCGCGGAGAAGTGGTGGGTAGCTTGGATTTGCGGGTTGCAGTCGGAAATGCCCGTCCTCGCGGTAAAAGCGCTTGAGCGTAGCCTCGTTGTCGTCGATGACCGCGACGACCGTCTCCCCGTTGCGCGCGGTCTCACGCCGCTCGACCACCACAAAGTCGCCCTCGAGAATGTGGTCGTCAATCATCGAGTCCCCACGCACTCGCAGGAGGTAGTGATTGGGGCCATGCGGAACGAGCTCAGAGAGATCGATCGTCTCATGATCCTCGATCGCTTCGATCGGTTGGCCGGCGGCGATCGTGCCAAGGACATGGATCTCCGGTCCACGCGGTGTGAGCCCCCTGGCCTCAGGGCTATCAGGATCGTGAAGCACCTGGATGCCGCGCGCGCGCGCGCGGAGTCGGAAGATTGCGCCCTTACGCTCGAGGTGTGTTAAATGCTCGTGGACGGTGATCTTGGAGACGCCAAAGTCTTTCGCGATCTCTTCGAGCGTAGGCGAGATCGCGTGTTCCGCGCGGTACTTCCGAATGAATCGGAGCACCTGCAACTGCTTTCCGGTCAAGAGCATGGCTCTACCTCACTGAGTGTGCCGATGGACGAGCTACCGGCGGACGTTGCCCGGGGACCGCGGGAACCTGATGCTCCGCATGCGCCCTTGTGATTCACAGTCATCCTGGCTCTGCGTGGCTTGCACCAAGCAGGCGGACGCGGCGTTAGACGACCAGGTGCGACGGGTTGTTCCGTCATGCCTGCGACGTAAGGCCGCGCCGCTAGGTTGCCAAGCACGCGAACAATAGGTAGCCAGTCACGAGCAGCGCAACGCAGATGGCCTGCAAGCCCTCGGGGAGCGCTGCTTGCTCGTCGCTGTTTGTGGCAGTTGGGCCGGCGATTCCGTTGCGGCTTGCCATCCCCTTACCGCGTGACACGGAAAAGAGCGACGGCTCGGGAAACAGCAGGCCCTGCTGTGGTCGCAGCGAGCGGGGGGCTAGGGATCGGGGGTGAGGCTCTTGGAGGGGCATCGGGATCTCCGTCGGTGTTCGGGAGTTGATAGGTTAGGGTCGTGATAGGGCGTGTCAAGGAAAAGTTAGGGTGTCGCCCAGTCTTCATGGAAGCTGCGGATTCGCGCGGGGTTGCGATAGGCTGGGCCGGCATCGTGGAAACCTTTGGCCCTCCGTCGTGGACGCGCCCGCCTGGCGGGCCGCGCTATCTCCTTCCGTTCTTGCCGCTGCACCTCGCCGCGCTTCGTTGGCCGGTGGTTGTCGTCGGGGCGGGCGCCGCCGGGGCGGCTGCGGCTTTAGCGGCGGCAGATGCCGGGGCAGAGACGTTGGTTCTGGCCAAACCGCCGATGGGGCAATCCAATACACGCTGGGCGCAGGGTGGTATGGCGGCCGCGGTCGGGAGTGTCGACAGCGTCGAGCAGCACGCGGCTGACACGCTCCAGGTGGGTTGCGGTCTGGCGGACCCTGCGGTGGTGGCGTTCATCACGGGCCAGGGGCCGGCGGTGGCCGAGCGACTCGTCGCGCTCGGTGTCCGTTTTGACCAGGGGCTTGCCTCGGTCGGCAAGCAGCGGGAAATGACACTCGAGGGCGGACATTCGGTTTCGCGAGTCCTCAGCGCGGGTGGGGATTCCACCGGGCGCGCGATCCAGACGGCTCTGCACGACGCGCTGGCCGCGCACCCTAGGATCACGGTTCGCGAGGACTTGCGAGTCGTGGACCTTCTGGTCTCCGACGGGCGTTGCGTTGGCGCGCTCGCTACGGCGACGAGCGGCGAGATGTTGACCATCGCGGCCGGCGCTCTTGTCCTGGCGACTGGCGCGGTGGGGCAGATCTATCGCGAGACGACGAACCCCACGGTTGCGACCGGCGATGGCATCGCAATGGCGTTCCGCGCCGGTGTCATTCTCCAGGACCTCGAGTTTGTCCAGTTTCATCCGACGACGCTCTACATTGCGGGTGCAGCGCGCGTCTTGATTTCGGAGGCCGTCCGTGGCGCCGGCGCGATCCTCATCGATCGCGAGGGAGTCCGTGTGATGGACGGCAAGCACCCCGACCTCGACCTCGCCCCCCGCGACGTTGTCTCGCGTGCGATCCTCGAGCGTATGGTCGAAACCGGAGATACCCACGTCTACCTCGATGCCAGCCGGGTCCCCGATGTCACGCGTCGATTCCCCGGCATAGCGCGCATGTGTCGCGGTTTTGGTATCGATATCGCGACGGACCCAATCCCAGCACGGCCCGGAGCGCACTATATGATCGGTGGAGTTCGCACCGGCCTCGATGCCGCGACGAGCATGCCAGGCCTCTTGGCGTGCGGCGAAGTCGCGGCAACCGGGCTGCATGGCGCCAACCGCTTGGCGTCGAACTCCCTACTCGAAGCGATTGTCATGGGGCAAGTCGCTGGGCGTGCCGCCGCGGATTCGCATGTGACTCCGGACCCTGGCCGCTTCGCGACTCTGGACGACGAACCTCCCGTGCCCATCGAGCGAGAGTCGACCGACGATCCCCAGCTCAACCTGGACGATATGCTCTACTCTTTGAAGAGCCTGATGTGGCGGCAGGTCGGATTGGTTCGTGAAGCCTTTCCGCTCGAAGACGCGCAGGAGAAGATCCGCTTTTGGGAGAACGTGTTGCTGTCCCGGCCTGCGCCATGTGCGCAACCAGAGTCGTCCCGGTTCGTCGACCTTGCGAACATGTTGCTCGTCTCACGCCTTACGGCCGCTGCTGCCCTGGCCCGCACGGAGAGCCGTGGGACTCATTGGCGCGTCGACTACCCAGACACCAACGATGCGGAGTGGCGCCGGCGCGTCGTCGTGCATCGCACTCCAGACGAGAGCTCGTGATCTGATGCCGAAGAGTCGCGACGAGACCCCAGGCGACCCCACGCGGCTCGTGGACACCCAAGGCGAGAGCATGCGTGTGCTCCTGTTTTCGATCGTCGAGCACGCGCCCGTTCCGGAGGATCACTTTGCCGAACTCGAGGGGCTGTGCCAGACCGCCGAGATCATTCCGGTCGGCACGCTCGCCCAGGTGCGTCGCACTCCCTCGCCGTCGCATTATTTTGGCAAGGGCAAGGTGGATGAACTCGCCGAACTCACGCGTGAGTTAGACGCCAGCGCGGTCGTTTGCGACGAGGAACTCTCACCCGTCCAGGGCCGCAATCTCGAGAAGGCATTGGACGTCCGTGTGCTCGATCGGAGCGAGTTGATCCTCTCGATCTTTGCGGCTCGCGCCCGCTCGACCCAGGCTCGCTTGCAGGTGGAGCTCGCGCAGCTGCAGTACCAGATGCCGCGCCTCAAGCGGCTGTGGACCCACCTCGATCGCGAACGGGGCGGCACCGGGGCCCTGGGAGGCATGGGGGAGAAGCAGATCAGCATTGACCGCCGTCTACTGGCGGGCCGCATCCAGACACTGCGTCGTCGTTTGCGAGAGATCGAGGCGCGCAAGCGCCGCGAGGTCGACGCACGTCGCAAGGAGTTCCTCGTTTCGCTGGTTGGCTACACCAATGCCGGCAAGTCGACACTCATGAACGCCATGACCGGTGCGAGCGTGCTCGAGGAGAATCGACTCTTTTCGACGCTCGACACACGGACTCGCCGTTGGGACCTCGGCGAGGGTCGGCACGCGTTGCTTTCCGATACGGTCGGATTCATCCGCAAGATTCCGCACAACCTCATTGCCAGCTTCCACGCCACCCTCACTGAGGCGCTCGAGGCCGACCTACTGCTCGTCGTCGCCGATGTCGGGGATCCGCACTGCGAACAGAGGCTCGAGACCGTGTTGGACGTCCTTGACCAGGTCGGAGCGCGCGGCAAGGAGATGATTCCCGTGTTCAACAAGGTGGACGCCGTGGCTGATCGTGGCTTGCTACCCCTGTTGGATCACCAGTTTCCCGGTTCGGTCGCCGTCTCCGCGCGCAGCGGCGAAGGCCTGAGCGTTCTCGCGGATCGCGTTCGTCAGCGTCTCGACGCCAGCTCCGAGGAGGTTTGGTTACGCATTCCGCACGAGAGATCGGCGATTCAGGCGCGCCTGCGGGCGGCAGTGACCGTGCTCGAGGCACGTTATGGCCCGACGTCCGCGTTCTTTCGCGTGTTAGCCTCTCCGGCTGCACTCGAACAGCTCGAGGCGCGCGAGGTCGAACAAGTGCCAGCGGACCAGGTCGAAGCTGACGGTTCGTCCGGGTAAGACGTCGTCAGGGGAGACGGACGAGCGTGCCTGCTCGGAGCGAGCGCCCCTCGGCTGCCGTCCAGCCGTTGAGTTCGAGCACGCTTTCCACGTAGGCCGCGTTCCCCAGAACGCGAACACAAAACTCGGATAGGCTTTCCCCCGCTCGGAGGCTTGCGGCGCGAGTCCGCGTCGAGGCCGCCTCGATGCCAGTGGCGGGTGCGGACGGATCGCCGGTCGGAACGACCAGGCGCGCACGTTGACCGCCGACTCGAATCCTCAGGTGGTTGCCCCGGCCCGACAGCGCGAAGGGGCGCGCGGTTTCGGCGGTCCACCCCTCATGGATCCACAACGCCGTGGCTGCAGCTCCGCAAAGAGCAACGATTGGAAGGACGACCCGGAACCTCATTTCGTGTGATGATAGCGCGCGACCCCCGTAGGGCCCGCGCAAAAATCACTTCCCACTCTCGGCCGGGCCTCTGCGACACACCACTAGATCGGCTCCGGGACCTTTGGGTCCGGGTGCGTGATCGATTGTCCGTGATCGCTCGCAACCGGCTTCTCGCGCTGCGTGAACCACAGGACGACCGGGTTTGCCACCCAGATCGAGGAGTAGGTTCCGACGATGATGCCGACCATCATCGAGAACGCGAATCCCTCGAGCACGCTGCCCGCGCCGTAGTTGAACACGAACAGTGCAAGCACGACGAGGAACGTTGTGATCGATGTGAGCATGGTCCGCGAAAGTGTTTGGTTCACCGACATGTCGACGAGTTGCTCGAAGCCTTGCTTGCCCCCGAGCTTCTTCTGATCCTCGACGTTCTCACGGATACGGTCGAACACGACGATCGTATCGTTGAGCGAGTAGCCGATGATCGTCAGGAAGGCAGCGATCATCGACAGGTCGATCTCTGCATGGATCAGTCCTAACCGGTGAAAGACGACGATCGCACCGAGTGAGATACACAGGTCGTGGATCAAAGCGATGCAAGCCGCGATGCCGTACTTGTATTCGTGGAAACGAATTCGGATGTACATCACGATGATCAGCAGCGACAGCAGCATGGCACCGATCGCGCGCCCGCGCAGATCACCGACCGCCCGCGAACCGATCAGCGACGACTCCGGGAACGGTGAGGAAAGCGAGAGCGCCTTACCTTCGCCCAGATCCATCTTGCGTAGCACGTCGCGCAGCTGTGTCGGCAGAGCCCGAAGCCGTCGGCCTTGCTCCGAGGGCTTGAACGGAGTCGACTCGCCTTCGATGCGGATGTCTCGCGCCTGCTCTAGCTTGTCATTCGGCTTGCCATCCGGCCCGAGCCCGTTGCAGACGTCGATGGTCCACGCCGTCTCGAGCTGCTTGCGCACCGTCGCGACATCGAGCGGTTCGATGGCGTGCAGCGTGCACGCGAAGATGCTCTTGGTCTCGAACGAATCGTAGAAGATGTCGCTGAACGGTTCGTTGGCGAGGCGCTCCCCAAGGAGTCGCTGCAGTTGGCCAATGTAGGGCGGAGCATAGCTCTTGTCGTGTTGCTTCGCTTCCTCCTGCGCCTTGGCGAACGCCACCCGTTGCTCGGGGGTCAGCTTCAGCTTGATGAGGAAAGCGCTGGATTTGCCAGTCGTCGTCCTGGCGCCCCCCTGCGACAAGGTCGTGATCTGTGGGTTGGGGAATTCCTTCGCGAACTCGCTGTCGGCGCGCAGCGTCTTGAGCATGTCTGCCTGGCTCGTCGGCGCTCTGAGGGCAACCTGGACGGCGGCGCCACCGGTGAAGTCGAGACCATACTTGTCGTTGGGGTTGGTCACGAAAAACGCGATCAGCGAGCCGATTACGAGCGTCAGGCTCATGATCGACGTGACCCGGCGGACCCTCAAGAGCCGCAGGTTGGGCGTCGTGAACAGTCGGTTCATCGACAGCTCTTGGCGCGTCCCTTTGGCCATCAAGAAGTGGAACCCAAGCCGTCCGATGAACACGGCGCAGAACACCGACGCGACGATGCCGAGCATGAGCGTGACTGCGAACCCGCGGATCGGGCCGACGCCGACATTGTAGAGAATCAGTCCGGTCAGGAACGTCGTGATGTTGGCGTCGAGGATGGTCGACATGGCCTTCTCGAAGCCTGCCTCGATTGCCCGTAGCAAGTCCTTGCCCTTGTCCTTCTCCTCGCGGATGCGTTCGAAGATCAGGATGTTGGCGTCCACCGCCATGCCGATCGTCAGCACGATGCCTGCAAGGCCGGGCAACGTCAGCGTTGCCCGCATGAAGGCCAAGCTGCCGAAAATCAGCGCGACGTTGGCGGCCAAACCTATGATCGCGATGATGCCAGCCACTCGGTAGTAGAGCAGCATGAACAGCACGATGAGGGCGCCGCCCGTGACGATCGAGATTCGCCCTGTGTCGATCGCGGCCTGGCCCAGCGACGGACCGATCGTCGTGCGACTCTCGAGCTCCGGGACGATGCGCAGCGACCCGGTCTTCAGGACGATGACGAGGTCCTGGATTTCCTTCTGCGTGAAGCCTCCCGAAATCTGGCCGCGCCCGTAAATCGCGCTCTGGAACACCGGCGCCAGGCGAACGTAGTGGTTCAGCAGGATCGCCTTCGCCTTCTGGATGTTGTCTTCGGAGAGGGTTCCGTAGTCGTTGGCGCGTGACGGGTCGATCTCATACGCAAGTGCCGGCTGCCCCGTGCTCGAATCCGTCGTCGGCATGATCTGCTTGGCGTCCAGATCCTTGCCGGTAAAGGAACGCGGGTCATGCATGTTGAGCGGCATGAAGCTCGGTTTGGTCGGATCCGAGCCGTCCGGATAGGCCTCGCTGTGGCGCGCATAGAACCACTGCTTCTTGCCGGTCTTGTCGTCCACAATCTGCTTGCGGTACATCGGCGCCCAGCGGAGGTAGCGGCTCTTCGGTCCCTCCTCGCCGGTGAGGCTGTTGAACTTCTCGATCGCCGCGAGCGGGTCGGCGTCGACCAGTTTGCGGTTCTCGTCCTTGGCCAGCCAGGCGTCCAGCCGCTTCTTTTCCGCGGCCAGGTCGTAATGTTCGCCGTCCGGCAGCCCCTCGTAGTCGGGGTACGCGACGATGCGCATCTCGAGCGCGCCCAGGTCCTCGATGCGCGCCTGGATCTGATCGGCGTCCGCCTTGTCGCTGCCCGGCAACTCGATCAGGATGTTCTCGGAGCCAGCCTGCGTGATGCTCGGATCCTTGACGCCCTGCGGATCGATTCTCTTGCCGATCACGGTCATGACGTCGGCCATGATCTTCTGTGGATCCTCGTCGCTGCGGACGTTGCCATCCGCCTTGGCGGCCTCGATGTCCACCCGGTAAACCAGGCGAGTGCCACCTTGCAGATCGAGGCCGAGCTTGAGCCCGTCCTTGACCAAGAAGAAAGAGCCGAGCCCGACCAAGAAGAGGACTAGAGCTAAGCGACGCCAGGGATTCTCGAGCATTGATGCGTCCGGCCGTTACTTCGAGTGAAAGGTCGCAGGAGTGCGACCCGGCATGGATGAACCCGGGAGACGATTCCCGGTGGGGACTGTGCGGATCAAGACGTGTGGATCAGGAGGCCGCTTCCGCGGGCTGCGCCGAAGGCGTCGGCGCAGCTTGCGTCGCGTAGGATTTGCCGAAGATCTGCTTCACACGCGTCGCCTTGCCAACCCGCGAACGCAGGTAGTAAAGCTTCGCCCGGCGCACACGACCCATGCGAGTCACCTCGATGTCGGTCAACTTGGGCGAATGCAACGGGAAGGTCCGCTCGACCCCCTCGCCGGCGACGATTCGGCGGACCTTCATCGTGCGCCGGATTCCCGAACCCTTCACGCCGATGACGGTTCCCTGGAACACCTGGATGCGCTCCTTCTCTCCCTCGCGAATCTTATAGCTCACCCGAACTGTGTCGCCGACGGAGAACGGCGGGAGCGTCGGCTTCATCTGCTCGGTTTCGAGCTTGCGAATGATGTCCATGGTTCTCCTGTCCTCGTTTCCTCTGATCCCCGGCCCCGAGGGGGCCCGTTCCTAGTCTGATTACTGCTGGTTGGTTTGTACGATTCGCCGCGCCGTGCGGCGGTCATGTCTGTGGCTCGGATGTCTGTGGCTCGGATGTCGGTGGCTCGCGCTTGGTTGGCGGGCCGGTCTCGGTGCGCTGGCTCAGCTTGGTCTGCTGCTGCCGCCGCCACGTGGCGACTGCGCCATGGTCGCCGCTCAGCAGCACGTCTGGTACCTCCATGCCACGAAACACACGAGGCCTGGTGTAGTGAGGGTGATCGAAAAGCCCTGGTTCGGTGAACGAGTCGCGTTCGGCGGACTCCTCGTGGCCCAGCACGCCAGGCAACAACCGCACAACGGCCTCGATGATGGTGAGTGCACCAAGCTCGCCGCCCGATAGCACGAAGTCCCCGATCGAGATCTCGTCCCAATCGAGCCCGCACCGAATCCGCTCGTCGAAACCCTCGTAGCGTCCACAGCAGAACAAGATGTGTTCGTGCTGCGTAAGCTCGCGGGCCACGCTCTGATCCAACCGGCGGCCGCGTGGCGTGAGCAGCACGCGGTGCTGCGAACCAAACTGCCTCTCGATATCCTCTACTGCTTCAAAGATCGGTTCTGGCGCCAGCACCATGCCCGGTCCGCCACCGAACGGCCGATCATCGACCGAGCGGTGACGCCCCTGCGCGTAGTCCCGGAAGTTCACGAGGTGAAAGCGGACCTGCCCTATCTTCTGGGCGTTGCCCAGGATACTTTCGTCAAGGTAAGGCCGGATCGCCTCCGGAAAGAGCGTCAAGATCGAGCACAGCATGTGCTTCGGCGCCAAAAAAGAAGGCGAGACAAGGTACGGAGCCGGGCCGGGCCCGTCAAGAGTGCGTCCTGGCCTGATCGGACTTCCGCGTGGATGTCCGCCGCACAGGAGTCGC
>CAYSWE010000084.1:9522-12689 GCA_964434515.1 uncultured Phycisphaerales bacterium
GACCGGGAGATCAAGGCGTATGTTCACAGGGCTGGTGGAGGCCGTCGGCCGGGTTGCTTTTGTCCGCCGGGATGGGCAGGGGGTGGATCTTGCCGTCGAGTCCCGCGAAATCTGTCCCACACTGACCCTCGGTGATTCGGTCGCTCTCTCCGGGTGTTGCACGACGGTGACCCGGATCCAGGGGGCACGCGCCGAGTTCCATCTGACGCGCGAGACGGTGGCGCGGACCTGGCTCGGCTCGGTTGAGGCTGGCCGGCGGCTCAACTTGGAGCGGGCCCTGCTCGCGACCGCGAGGCTTGGCGGCCACTTTGTTCAGGGACATGTCGACGGCGTTGGCGCGGTCCAGGGGCTCGACCGGCGGCGGGACGGTTCGGATCTTACGGTTCGAGTTCCGGCCGAGCTGGCCCGGTATTGCGTTGAGAAGGGCTCGATCGCGCTGGACGGCGTCTCGCTGACGATCGCCGAACTCGACGGCGATCAGATCCGTGTCGCGTTGATCCCCCACACGATCGATCAGACGACATTCGCCGATTTGCGTCCCGGTGCGTCGCTGCACATCGAGGTCGATGTGCTGGCCAAATATGTGGACCGCCTGCTGAGCGCTCGTCGTCTCAGTTGATAACGATGCGCGCGGTGTTCGTGAACGTCAGCTGTGTTCCGACGATCGACAGGCCCTGGATCGGCACGCGGATCTTCGAGATCCCGATGGGCATCTTGAAGCTGAGCGAGCCGCGCTGGGTCATGCTCGTGTGCTGGAACGAGCCGAGCACGCTGAACGCCGCCAGGTTGAGGCCGAACTTCCCACCGAACCCCGGGATGGCGAACGGCTTCGCCGTCCGGTCGCTGAGGAAGACGAGCGTGAGCGCGGTCGGTGCTCCGGCAACGGCGCCGGTGATGTCTACGGTTCCGCCCGGTTTTTCGATGTCACCGAGCAGCCACGCAACTCCGGCGCTGAGTGTACCGGCCGCGTAGTTACCGCTCTCGGCGAAGTGGAGTTCGCCGCCAGCGACGCCACCGTTGTTGGCCCATCTGGAGGTGTTTGCCACGAGGTGGTGTGGTGTCGTGGGATCCAGGTCCTCCGAGAAATACATATCGCTGTCGTTGCCGACGCTATCGGCGTTCCACAGACCCTCGATGTCCCCATCGGCTCCGACGATCGGCGTTGGCGAGTGGGTGGTTCCGGTGAACAACCCCTGAGTGAGCACGGTCTTGCCGACGCGTACGGGTGTGCCGACGAGCTTCGGCGTCTTCTCGTCGAGTCGCGTCATGTAGAGCCCTGGCGCGTTGCCCGTCGACACGACGTAAAAAATATGGAGTTGGCCTCCGATGAAGCCAAGCGCCGGGTCGACGAAGCTCGCCGTGAAACCCTGAATCCTCTTCGGAGCGCCAAACGGCGCCGTCACCCGCGTGCGCGTGGCGAGGACCGGCCCACTCGGATGATCGAGCACCGCGAGGAGGCCGCGCGTCGGCTCGATCATGAGGCCGAAGTCGTCGCCGGGCGAGCTCAGGTTCTTGGCCAGCTTGGACGGCGTGAAGGTTTGGGCCGTTCTGTCGTAGACGCCCATCACGACGCCGACATTGGTGCCATTGCCGCCGAACGCCGTGGAGAGCTTGGACATCGTCAGGCCGGCCGTCCATCTTCCGGGGCGGTCCCCAGGCAGGTGCCAGAGCGAGATCTGTCGGATGTCCGTGCCGACCGCCGAGAGCTTCTTGACGTCGAACGCCTTGTTGAGACGGGGCTTGGTGATGACGCCGGGTCCGGCGCCGAGTTGGGCGCTCGCGCTGCTGACCAGCAGGACCGCGGCCAAGATCGAGATGTTTGTGAGCTGCATTGCTCCTCCAGCTTGCAAAAGGACGGCGTAGTGCGCGCCTGTCGTGGCGCGCGCCGCCAGTTTACGCCAACTCTTGCCAGCGATACCCGATCCCTGGTGGATCAGGCGCAATTGTCTGAACTAGAAGTTGATGCGGATCCCGAACAGCAGGCTGTAGGTCGACATTTCGCTGGTGACGCTCGATCCTGGGGCGGTGCCCATCGCGGTCTTGATCGGACCGCTGATCGAGTTTTGGAACCCATACGTGAAGCCGACATCGAGGGCCACGTTTTGGCGCAGCTTGTAGGTCAGGCCGCCGGACAGGTGGTGCTGGATGATTGCCGGAGCGGGCACGTTGAAGATCGTGTTCTCGTCCGAGATCGGATTTGTGTTGAACGTGTAGCCGCCGCGCAGGGCCAGGCGGTCGCTGGCCTTGTACTGCGTCCCAAACGCCACGACGAAGATGCTATCCCACCCGAACCCGTTGACGGCGCCATCCGGGCGGAAGCTGGCAGCTTGAAACCCCTTCGTGTTCTTGTAGTCGATGTAGCGCAGGTCGAGCGCGACATCCCACTTCTGGTTGTCCGTATAGCCAAGCCCGAGCGAGACGATGCTGGGGAAGTCCATGTCGAACTGGAGGTGCCGGTGGAATCCCAGCTGGTTTGCGGAGTTCCACTTGAAGGTATCGAACCATTGCGTGCTCTTGTAGGAGGCTCCAAAGCTGAAGCCGTCGCCGCCGCGGTAGTAGGTGCCGAGTTGGAAGCCATAGCCCCAGGCGTTCGCGGTCGTACTGGCGGAGGGGTAGGTCGGGGAGCCGCCACGCGCGTTGTCGGGTGGGGCGAAGCTCGCCGGCATCACGGAGAGCTGCGCCTGGTTGATGGTTGGTGCGAAGCCGACACTCCAGCTCTCGTCGATCTTGTAGGCAACCGTTGGCGCGACCTGCAGGAGTTGGAAGCGCGAGTAGATCTGGCCGAAGCCATTCGGTTGTGGCATCAGGATGGGGTTCGTGGAGCTGGCTGCGTAGTTGACGCCGAAGCCACCGATCCCGAACGCGCCGAGTCCGAAGCTCAGGTCCGAGTCGTCCTCGTGGTAGGTGAACGCCATGCTGGGGATGGTCGAGTAGTCGGAGCGACTACCCGACGAGCCGGACATGGAGCCGGGCGAGGTGATCGACGACCTGAGTTCGATGGTCGGCTTGAACAGGTCGAAGCCAAACTGGACTTCGCAACAGCCGAGCGCGGGCAGCGCGCCGGGATTCCAGTGCAGCGTGCCCGAAGCGTCCAGTGGCTTGGCGACACTGGCGCCACCCATGGATTCGTTGACTGCCCCCACGCCGGTCATGATGTGCCCGGTTTG
>CAYSWE010000085.1:0-4797 GCA_964434515.1 uncultured Phycisphaerales bacterium
CCCAAAGCCGGGCGCCGTCCCGCTATAGCGACCCAGCGAGATCGAGGTGCGCAGCTCCCCGCTCGCCGCATGCACGGTCTGCTTCGCGCTGGTGACCGTGCGGAAGAAGCCGAGGTCGGCCGAGCCAAGCGGAAAGCCGCCAAAGTCCGGGACCGCGCTATAGGCCGCGCTGACCGGAGTCGAGACATTGGTCGCAGACACTTGGATCGATTGCGTCGGTGGGCAGTTGGCCTCTTGGATCGAAGCGCCGGCCTCGCCGCCGGAGGCGCACGCCGTGGCGCCACCGCAGCCGGTCGGCGCCCCAGCGCTGCCTCCACCGAGCCCGGCGTTCACGCCACCGGCGTCCGACGCCGAGGAGCTGCGCGAGGCGTTGCTACCGCCACCACCGTCCGCGTTCCGACCTTGCGCCGGCAACGTGGCCGCCACCAGCAACAGGACAAGGACAGACAGAGATGCTAGGGAACTGGGAGCGTTTCACGAGATCTTCTTCCGGTTCTCGTACCGCACCACGTCAACGTGATACCACACTTGAACAAGAGGTTCCACAGGATATATGGACATAAATCCGGATATGATTCGCACGTCGAGCCCAGAACGCGGCAGAACCATCATGTCGTAGGCGGGTGCTACGAGCAGCCGCAGGCCGGCCACGCCTCGAGCAAGCACGCAAGGCGACGAGCGCTTCACGGCCAGGCTCTGGGTGCGCACGTTCCCCGGCGTCGCCACGTGGCTGCGCCGGCGTGGCGCGTCCGACCTTGCGCCGCCCGCGCCGCTGTGCTGCGATGCCTGCATGCGCGGCGAACTCGAACACGGCTATGGCACCGGGGTCCACATCCTTGATGACCCTTTCCTTCGCAGCCTGCTTGCCCGGCTCGGCAGCCCACGAACCCAGATGCCCGAGGTTCGAGCGCTGCTGGCGGACGTGTATCACGGCTTGCTGGGTGCGGTGCTCGCCAATGAGTTTCCCTGCGCCGAACGACGGGTCGAGACGCGCATGTCGCAGTTCACCGAGCGCGGGTTCTTCGAGGGCGAGCTGCTCGACCCGGGGACGCAGGTGGTCATCGCCTGCGTCGTCCGCGCCGGCGTGCTGCCGTCGGAGATCTGCCTCGACTTGCTGGGCAAGGTGCTCGACCCGGCAAACATCCGGCTCGACTATCTGTCTATGAGTCGCTGTGTCGACGCCAATGGCCAAGTGACCGGGACGGACGAGTCCGGCGTCAAGATCGGCGGCCCGATCCACGATGCGATGTTGCTGATCCCAGACCCCATGGGTGCGACCGGCGGGACGGTGGCGCGGACTCTAGAGATCTATCGCGAGCGTGACTTTGGCACGGCGCGCAAGACGATCGCATTGCCGATGATCGCGACGCCCGAGTTCATGGGGAACATGCGCACGAAGTGCCCGGACCTGACGATCTATACGGCTAGGCTCGACCGGGGACTGTCCTCGGCAGAGGTGCTTCAGCAGGCACCCGGCACGGTCGAAGGCGAGTGCGGTCTCACCGAGCGCCAGTACATTGTTCCTGGGGCCGGCGGGCTTGGTGAGATTCTGACGAACTCCTGGATTTGATCTCGGGTTCGCGGACCTCGAGCGGCGGCGCTGGCCGGAACACGTCGACGAGACCGGCGAACAACAAGCCTGCCTGGGTACGCGCACGAAGACCACGTTCGCCCGGAAGCAGACCGAGACCGGCCCACCCCGGCAGACGAACCGCATGCGACACGAATAGCAAGGCCCTTGCGGCGAGAGCCGCCAACACACCGCCGTGCTTGCGGTGGAAGCGGACGAGGCTCCGGCGGAATTCGAGAAAATTGCGGCGCCGCGCGAGCCGGGACGAGCCACCGAGGAAGTGCACGAACTCCCCGACCGGCGCGTAGTGCACCTCGTAGCCGGCGCGCGCGGCGCGGTGGCAGAGATCGGTCTCCTCGAAGTACATGAAGTAGCCTTGGTCGAGGCCACCGATGCGCTCGATGAGTTCGCGGCGGAGCAGGAACACGCAGCCGCTGACGGCGTCCACCGCGGTCGGCTGCGTGAAGCGCGTCCCGGCATAGCGCTCACCGTTGCACAGCTGCGACCGGGCGAACAGTTTGTAGAGGAACGTCGCCGAGCAGAACAAGCGCCAACGCGTCGGGATACGCCAGTAGGAGTCTTGCAAGCTGCCGTCCTCGTTGCGAACGAGCGGGCCAGCAATGCCGACCTCGGCGTGCTGGTCGACATAGGCTGCCAGCGCCTCGATGTCCGAGGCGGAGGTCCGCACATCGGTGTTGAGGAGCAGGATCAGCGGATGACGTGATGCGGCAAAGCCGATGTTGACGCCGCCTGCAAAACCCAAGTTGCTCTCCTGCACCAAGAAGCGCAGCTCGGGAAACTCCGCCACAGGAAACCGTTCGCGCGCCGCCTCGACGCTGCCATCGGCGCTGGCGTTGTCGACCACCAAGACTTCGATCTCGCGTCCACGATCGGACGGAAGGAAATCCGCCAGCACCTGCAGCAGGAGTTCCTTCGTGTTCCAATTGACGATCACGACCGAAAGCGCGGTCACAGCCACGTGTGCTTCGCTCATGACACGGCGACCGGCTCAGGGTCAGCCACGGACGAGGCCTTCCAGGATGCGAGTTCGGCTAGAGCGAGCAGCTTGGCTGCTCGGCGGCGTTCGTCCTGAGCGGCAGTGTAGGAACACGCGGCGACTCCCCAGAATAGAAAGAGATAGGTGCGCACCTGACCAAACAACGTGACCGTGATGAGCCCCAGCGCAATCCCCAGGATGCCCGAAGCCACGCCCCAGTTGAGACACTTGAGGTAGCGAGAGAACGCCATCTGCGTGCTCCGATAGAGGCGATTGAACGCCACGACGAAGCAGGCGATGAAGGCGAGCATGCACGGAAGACCGCCCTGCATGAGCCACCACAAGTAGTGGTTGGTGATGTCGTTGTAGACGCCCATGTTCGGCTTGTTGCGCCCGAAGCCAGTCCACCAGTGGCCGTCCATGACCGCAAACACGGCAGACGGCAGCCGAATCCGATACCAGGCGCTGTCGCCGTCAGTCGCTGCGAACGTCGCCAGGATCGCCAGCGTGCCGCGGTTGCTGAAGGACTCGATGTAGACCACGCCGAGCACGGTTACGGTCGCCAACAGGAACCAGATCTTGCGCAGCGGCCGTGCCCCGAACATCCCGAGACCAACGCCCGTCACCAAGAACGATCCACCCGACAGCGAGCAGAACGCGCCGAGGATGTAGTGGAACACGCGCACGAGCACGCGACCAAAGTCCAATCCAAGCCCAACGAAGTGACCGACCGCCATGGGCACCTGCGATGCGAACCACAGACCCAACATGATGTAATGGGTCAGGCCGACGTCGGCGCGCGTGAGCCCAAGCCGCTTCATGCCTGAGTCGTAGACGCCGAAAACATCGTCGCCAGTCTTGAACTGGTCAAAGAGCCCGTAACCCGTCACCGATTGCAGGATGGCCAGGACGACGACCACGTAGGTCGGGAAGATCAACGCCCGCATCAACTGCTTCATGTCATCCGTCGTGCGAACGAGACAACGCAGGAAGTAGTAGGGCAGGACGATATCGAAAATGAAGCCCGCGGCGAAGATCAGGCCACCCTCCGGCGGCCCAGGGACGACGGCGGCGAGGTAGATCGTGACGAAGGTCCCCAGCGCGACGTCCATCAGGTTGATCCGCGGCAGAAGCTTGTCGGTCGACCGGAAGAGCAGCGCGAGGAGAAACACGATCGACGCGATCCGGCTGCCCGTCATCTTGACGCCGACGTTCATGACCAGAAACTCCGGCAGGAACGGGAACAGCAGCAGATAATTCCGCAGCGCCGTCAGCGGACGCGGAAAGATGAACAGTGCCGCGCAGATGCCGGGCAGTGCGAGAAGGACGGCTTGAGCCATTGCATCATGCATCGGATCCTGGCGGGCCGATGCCTGATGCGATTTCCAGGTTCTGGCTGGCCGAGAGCGCACGACGCCTCGGGCCGTCCTACGGCGTCGCGGATCCGATCCGCAAACTTCTGCGCGGATTCGCCGGTTCCCGGTTGACGGTGCGACGCCGCCCAGTGCCTCATGCTCGACAAGGGGTTCCCGGCGACCAAGGTCGACGAGGTCTGCCAAGCCGCGGGAGTCACCAAGGGCAGCTTCTACCACCACTTCGAGTCCAAGGACGCCCTCGCTCTCGCCCTGATCGACCACTACTTCGATCGACTCGCTCAGGCCTTCGCCGGCCGAGCGTGGCTCGCCTACGAATCCCCAACGGATCGAGTCTACGCCTTCCTGGACGAGGTAATCCGAGTGATGCGGGGACCGCTGCTGAAGCACGGCTGCCTGCTCGGGAGCTTCGCCCTCGACCTAAGCACGACCCACCCCGAGATCCGCATCGAGATCCAGCGACGTTTCGACCGACTCACCGGCCTGCTCGAGCCCGAACTTCGCGCCGCCCTCAAGGGACCAAACAAACGCAGCGGCCTGAGCGCCCCGGCGCTGGCCCGCCAGTTCTTGGCCGTGCTCCAGGGCGCGATCGTCCTCGGCAAAGCCAGCGGCGATCACGCCAGACTCGCCGAGGCCATGCGCTGCTACAAGACCATGGTGCAAGCCGTCCTCGGGACCTGAGGGAACCACCGAACGAAACCACTGTTGCGGGTTCGCGCCCGCTTTTTTTCTCAAACCCTAGCATACCGACTAGTTGGTGTGCTCAGAAACAGCCCCCGTCGTCGGGGGCGCCAACCACGGAGAACCCAAGTCGATGGACACAACCATCCACTGGTCCAGGACCGCTTTAGTCATCG
>CAYSWE010000085.1:4897-12655 GCA_964434515.1 uncultured Phycisphaerales bacterium
TCATCGGCGACCATGTCACCGAGATCGACCTCGTCGCCAAGCTCCGACGCATTCGCAACGCTGCCATGGCTGCCAAGGTTCCCGTGATGTACTCGCGGGTTGAGATCACGGAGGAGGAATACCGCTCGATGTCATCGCGCAACGGACTACAGAAGCTGATGAAAGAGCGCCAGATGTGCGTCCCCGGCAAGGGCGGGCGCTACTACCGCGACTTCGAGCCAGAACCGACCACCATCCTGCTCTCGGCCCGTAAGGGTCCGCGCGAGAATAGGTTTGTAGTTTCGGGCGAGGGATCGTCGAGTGCTCGCAGCTCTGTTGCGAGCACGGTCGCTGGCAAGGCGCGCGGACGCAGGCGAGGCCTGGTCTCGCCGAGGGAGCGCAACGCAGCCAGCGGCGGCGAGACCCGGCCGAAACTGGGAAGTCATTCTCGGGCGGGCCCGTAAGGGTCCGTCGGCAGTGCACAGCGACTTCGAGGTGCAAATGCGCCGCCGTGGTCTTGAGACCGCGGTGTTCTGCGGGATGATCGCCAACCTGTGTGTCGAATCGCATGTTCGCGACGCCATCGAGACCGGATTCGGGGCCTATGTCGTCAGCGATGCGATCGGTGCAATCAACGCCGCGTCGCTGCAAGCGACGCTGGACAACTTCGCACTCCACGCGAGCGGAACGCTGAGCTGTGATGACGTGGTGGAGTCACTAGACAGCCACGCAATCGAGACCGCGTGCTAGCGGGCGTCGCAGCCATGCCGGGTCTTCGGCCGGGTTTCTAGACGCCGGTTCCCTTAAACACGGTGCCGACCGTGCGCGCCAGGAGCTTGACGTCCATCGACAACGACCAGTTGTCGATGTACTGGAGATCCATCTCCATCCAGCGCTCGAACGGTACCTGATTGCGGCCGAACACTTGCCAGATGCAGGTGATGCCTGGCCGCACGCTGAGGCGGCGACGCTGCCACCAATCGTATTGGTCGACCTCGGAAGGAATCGGCGGCCGGGGACCAACGAGGCTCATGTCGCCACGCAACACGTTGAAGAGCTGCGGTAGCTCGTCGAGGCTGTACTTGCGCAGAAAGCGCCCCGCCGGCGTGATGCGCGGATCGTCCTTGATCTTGAAGGCGGGCCCGTCCTCCTCATTGGCCTGGACCAGCTCCTTCTGCTTTTCCTCGGCGTTGACGCACATACTGCGGAACTTCAAGCAATAGAACGGGCGGCCGTTCTGCCCGACTCGGACCTGGCGAAAGAATACCGAGCCACCGTCATGGAGCTTGACCGCCAGCGCACATGCAGCCATCACCGGCGAGAGAATCACCAACCCGAAGGAAGTCGCCACGACATCCATGACGCGCTTGACCGCGAGACGGATCGGCGCGCTGGGTCCCGTGTGGAAGGCAAACGACGGTAGATTCCCGTACCACACAACCGCCGGGTGCAGCCCGCGCAGGCTGAAGAAGCTTGGCGCGTAATGGCAATGGATGCCAGCGACGTCGCAGAGGTTGAAGACTTCGAGCAATTCCCCGGACCGGGCATCGTGCGACGGGCACAGCAGCACGACGTCGACGGCAAACTCCGAGAGCACTTGCTTGAGATCACCGATCTCGCCGAGATCGCGCACGCCGGATGGAGCTCTTCCGCGTTCGCCGGAGAGCCCGAGCGAACCGAGCAAGCGGATGCCGTAGTGCCGGTTGCGCTGCACCGTTTCCGCGAGCACATCGGCGCTGCGGCCGCGTCCAACCACAACGGCAAAGCGATAGTTGTAGCCGCGCACACGCAAGCCGCGCAGCAACGCCCGCACCGAGGCGCGCTCGATCGTAAGCAGCGCGAACGCCAACCCGAACGTCCAAAGCGGCTGCAGGCAGAGGGCGTTGTGGACCACGAGCGCGATGAGCACGCCGACCCCCAAAGACAGCACCGTGGCCTCGGCTACGGCCTGAAGCTCGCGACCAAAATTCTCGGTTCGGCGAGACTGATAGAGGTCCAGCCGTGCGGAAACGATCCACCACGCCGCTGCGACGTAGCCGATCTGCAAGAGGATCAGCTTGGTCGGAACCGCGGGCTCGAGCCAGGCCCCACCGAAGGCAACTGCAACCCCCAAGAGGCCGAGGTCGAGAGCGCGGATCGTGCCGCTGAATGTTCTGTGGTGCGCCTGAAGCATTTCGAAGTCGTCATCGTCCGACCTCGGAACCCAGCTTGACACGAGGATCGAGGTCAGGTGGAGCCAAAGCAAACCCGACAGCGGAGCATCCTAGCCGGAAACCCCAGGCTCGTCACCAGTTCCCCTCAGCCCAGGCCCCCGTGGTAGCCGATCCAAGGACGGGTACCAGGCACGAGAGCCAATGAACGACAACCACAAGAATGAGATGATGCTGGCGCGGGGGCTCCCCATGCCGACACCGACGCAACCGCGCGAACCGGCCGTCCTAACGCTCAAGCAGGCGATCACAGCGGTCTTCCGCAGCCGGCGCTTGCTGCTGGCAACGACATCCATCGGCCTGCTTGGCGGGACGTGGCTGGCGCTCGGACAGCCGAATAGTTACCTCAGCCAAGGGACGTTTATCATCCGGCCGGGAGGCGAGCAGATCGTCATCAACCCGATCGCCAACAAGCAGGACAAGCCGGTCAGCCAACCGTTGCGTGCCAACGCAACAGCGATCCTGCAGTCGGACGAAGTGCTGAAGCAGACCATCCGTCGCCTCGGAGCTGCCTACATCCTGGCACCGTATGCTCCGCGACTGGATCCGGACGAAGGTGGCGGCATCGGTGCCACGATCCGCGGCTGGATCTATGCGTTCCAGCGCCGCATGAACACGCCGAAGAACCCTCAATATCGCGACTCGGACGCACTCCTGCTGCTCCAAGACACCCTGACGGTCACTGCTCCCAAGACCACCCAGGTGCTAGCCGCCAGCGTCCAGGCGAACGATCCGGTCCGAGCTCAGCGCATCCTGCAGGTCTTTATGGAGGAGGCACAAGAGCGCCACCTCGAGGTCTACAGTGCCGAGCGCAGCATCCGTGAGGTCGAGACGACCTATGCAGCAATTAAGGAGAAATACGCGAAGACCTCGAAGACGATCAAGCAGTTCCTGCGCAAGCACGACCTACAAGATTTCGACGCCGACCTCGCGCTCGCCCAGGAGGCCGAACGCAACGCCCGGATCGCCGTTCGCACGCTGACCCAGCGCACACAGACCAACACTTCGACGCTCGCCGGGCTCAAGCGGCGCATCCAGGGGCTCAAGCCCACGCTCACGGTCATGTCCAAGGTGCCCGTCGAAAACGTTCGCCTTCCCGTGTTGCGCGACCAGATCAACACCAAGCAAGCCGAACTCCTGGACATGGAAGGCCGCTTGCAGCCAAGCGACAAGGGGATCACCAGGCTCCGCACTCAGCTCGCGCACCTACAGAAGGAGCTCGACGCCGAGCTGGCAAAACCGGTGAAGAAGCGCACCGAGACGCGCGAGGAAGACAACCCGGCCTTCCTCGCAGCCCGCAGCGAGATCGGCAGGATCGAGATCGAGCTCGTCGTCGACGGCGAGCAACTGCCAGCAGCAAAGCAGACCCTGGCGTTGGCGACGCAACGCACAACGAAGCTGCTTACCTTGCAGACCGAATATCGCACACTCGCGCGGCGGCTCGAACGCACAGTGACGCGGCTCGATGACGCCGAGCAGATGCTGGTCCTGGCCCGCAAGAAGACCGAACTGGACAAGAAGCGGATCAGCTCGCTTCAAGTGCTCGACAAGCCAAACTTGCCGCTGGTCAAGGAAGGCCCGAAGCGCGCTCGCATCGTGCTTGGCGGCCTCATCGGCGGCTTCTTCCTAGGGATCGCTCTCGTGCTGATCCGCGCGCTCACCGATTCGACCGTGCGCACGGTCGATGATCTGGACGAACTCGGCACGTTCAAGGTTCTGGCGACGATCCCGAACCTCGACAAGACCACGGTCAAACGACACGAAAACATGAGGGTAACGAGTTGGTGCTGACATCCGCGAATCGTTCGAGCCTCAAGAGCATTGTCCAGGTCGACAAGGCCAGCGGCGTGCGTGGGCGGCCAGCGCAATCCCTGCGCGACGAAGTCCGCCACCTTTGGAGCCGGCTGCAACTGACCCTGCCTTCGACCGACAACGGGCCGCTGCGCCTGGCCTTCTGCTCCACACATCCGGGCGAGGGGACGACGTCGCTGGCCACGAACTTCTCGATCTTCCTCGGCGAGCAGGGGCGGCGCACCTGCCTCGTGGAGACGAACCTGCGGCACCCATCGCTCGCCGATCACTTCGGCGTGCCTCGGAGCCCTGGGCTCTGCGAGTTCATGGACGGGACGGCGCAGCTCACGGAAGCGTTCCGCCGCGACATCGCACCGTGCCTCGACCTCATCCCGGCGGGTTCGCCACCGAGCGACATCTACGCGACCCTCGGCAGCGGTGGCATCAACCACCTGCTCGACTCGATCCGCAGCGAGGCCGAAATCCACGTGCTCGACGTGCCGCCACTGTCTTCCTCGCCCGAGGCCGGGCAAGTCCTGCACGGCGCCGACGGTGTCGTGCTGGTCGTGCAGGCACATCGGACCAGGCGCCAGTCGGTCGAGAAGTCGCTGACGACGTTCGAGGATCTCGGCGTGCCGTTCTGCGGTGTGGTCCTGAATCGAATCAGCTATGACCTGCCGCCCGCCATCGAACAAATGCTCTGAGCCGACGCGGATCCTCCATGCGCAGACTTCTCGGAAAGACCACGCTCGGGCTGCGCAATGCGCTCGAACGTTTGCGCGACAAGCTCTGGTCGATGTGCATCGGCGGCGCGTTCGCCGAGTTCGGCAAGCGTAGCGTACTCTCGCTACCATGCCGGCTCGCCGGAGCACACTGCATCTCGATCGGAAGTCGCGTGTTTCTCGGCTCCGGATCCTGGCTGCAGGCGCTGCCGCGCGAGGGCCGGCCAGCCCCACGCCTCGTCATCGGCGATGGCACCTGCGTCTCGGGAACGTGCGTTCTCTCCGCGGCACACGAAGTCGTGCTGGAAGACAACGTCCTGCTCGCACGCAACGTGTATATCTCGGATCACATCCACGCCTACGCCGACACGTCACGACCGATCCTCGCCCAGGGCCTGGACAAGGTCGACCCGGTGCGCGTCCGTGCGGGTGCGTGGCTCGGCCAGAACGTCGTCGTCTGCCCGGGAGTAACGATCGGCCGCGGCGCGGTCATCGGTGCCAACAGCGTCGTCACCAAGGACATTCCCGATTGGTCGGTCGCAGTGGGCGCGCCGGCCAGGGTGGTCAAGACCTTTGCCACAAAGCCCCAAGAGCAGGTCCACGACGCGGCCGCATTGGTCGGGACCCCGTGAGCGAATCTCGACAGGTCGCCGCACAACTCGATGACGTTCTGTTCCTGGCCTACTACTTTCCACCGGTCGGCGGCGCCGGCGTGCAGCGTAGTGTCAAGTTCGCGCGCTATCTGCCAGAGCTTGGATTCCGTCCTATCGTCGTGACGGGAACGGGCAGCGCGCTCGGACGTTGGGAACCGACCGACGACACCCTGTGTGCCGAACTCTCCGAAGACGTCGTCGTGCAACGCGCCGACGACGCACCCGGCGCGACCAGCGCGGGATCCCGACTGGATCGCCTGCTCGGCCGGCCAAGCGCGTTCTCGGTTTGGTGGCGCAACACGATCCTCGAGATCGGTCGCCGCGCCGCGCAGGCGCACGCCCCCAGGCTCATCTACGTGAGCCTCTCGCCCTACGAAGGACTCGAGCCCGCGCTACTACTCGGCGACGAGCTCGGCCTGCCGGTGATCGCCGATCTGCGCGACCCGTGGGCGCTCGACGAAGTGCGGATCTACCCGAGTGCGTGGCACCGACGGCGCGAACGCCGGCTGATGCAGCGCCTCTTCGCACGCTGTGCCCGCATCCTCATGAACACTCCCGAAGCCGCCTCGTGCGCCCGCGAAGCGTTCCCAGACCTGCCGCCGGACCACTTCGACTGGGTGACAAACGGCTTCGACGGCGAGGACTTCGCCGGGCTGGCGCCACGCTCGAGAGACGGTGTCTTCCGCATCCTGCACACGGGCTACCTACACACAGCCATGGGTTTTTCCCATCGAGGCCGTGGGTTGGTACGCCGCGCGCTTGGCGGCGAACTCGTGAAGGTCGACTTCTTGCCCCGCTCCCACTACTACTTGCTCGAAGCTCTCGAGCGGCTCGAGCGCGAGAAGCCCGGACGAACCCAAAGCATCGAGCTCGTCCTCGCAGGCATCACCACAGAGGTCGACGAACGCGTCATCGCCGAGTCGAGCTTCGCCAAGCAGGTGCAGACACCCGGCTATCTGGATCACGGCAGCACCGTCCGCGCCATGGTCGAGGCGGACCTTCTGTTTCTGCCCATGCATGCGCTCGGCGGTGGCCGTCGCGCGCGCATCGTGCCGGGCAAGACCTACGAATACCTCGCCAGCGGCCGGCCCATCCTGGCCGCAGTCCCGCCCGGGGATGCGCGCGACTTCGTCATCGAGGCCGGCGCCGGGCGCTGCGTCCCGCCCGATGACGTCGCGGGGCTCGCGAACGCGATCGATCGCTTCCTCGATCAAGCGCCGGCATCGATGCGCGAACGTGGCGAGTTTGTCGAGAGGTTCGAGCGCCGGGAGCTGACGCGCAAACTGGCCGGGCACTTTCGTGCCGTACTCGCGACCGAGTGCACTACGCCGGCACGCCCTTCTACTTGCCCTGCTTCGTCTTGATCGTCGCGGTACGGCGCTCACCCTTGCGGTAGAACTCCACCGAGAGCTTCTTGCCGGCGTTCTCGAGCGCTTTGCGGACATCGGCGGCATCCTGAATCCACGAGCCGTCGAGCTTGGTCACGATGTCGTTGCGGCGCAGCCCAGCCGACTTGGCCAGGCTCTTGTCCATGACGCCCGCAACCCACAGGCCGACACCGGTCGGCAAGTCGAGCGCCTTGCGCACGTCATCGGAGAACGACGCCCGAACCTGGATCCCGAGCCGCGGGCCGGCCTCGCGCAGAAGCCCCTTCGACGGACGCGGCGTCGAGGACTGTCGACCGCCGGACCAGAGCCGCAGCCGGCGCCGCAGCGAATCCCCGAGGTCCTGGCCGGCGCCGTCCCGAAGCAACCGAGGAAAGCGACCGAACGCCTGGCCGAGCTCGCGCTCGATGCGTGCACGCATCTGCTTGTCGAAGCCTCCGAACACATCGGTATCGAGGTCGAGCCCGTGATGGCGCGGCGAACTCCAGCCCTGAAGCCGATCCTTCAGCTCGGGATGCTCCCGCAGCAGCGTATCCATGTCCGGTGCCTCGAAGACCTTGCGCTTCTTCTTCCCGTCCTTGTCGACGTCGGTCTCGACCCGCACCCCGTCGGGGTCGATGTTGATGCGGAGACTCGAACTCGAGGAGCTGTCACGCCGCGAACCGGAGCGACGTCCGCCAGGCATATCGAAGCGGAACATCCGACCGCCATGCACCTGCTCCGAGAGGCGCTGCAGGCGCTCCTCGAGCCGCCGAAACGTGTCTTCCAGCCGCGGCTCCCCCGGCCGGGCGCCGCGCGCCTCATCACGCTCGAGGCCTTCCCGACGCACACGCGGCGCCTGGCCCTTGCGGCGCGCCCGGATCTTCTGGATGACCCGGCGAGCCTGCCAGCGCAGCTCCGGGTCCTCGGACTCGTCGATCGCCTGCTCGAGCAGCGGTAGGACCTGCTTGGCCTGTCCCTGCCCGGCAAGCCGCTGCAACCCTCGAACGGCGCGTTGGCGTTCCTCAAAATCCGGCGA
>CAYSWE010000086.1:0-12615 GCA_964434515.1 uncultured Phycisphaerales bacterium
CGTTGCCAGCGAGTTCCTCGGAGTCAGGAACATGGATGTCCAGCAACCCAAATAGCCCGTACCAGGCCCGAGCGGTCACGACGCCCTCGCCCGTCGGGCCACCTCCAACGGTGTGCTGGATCGTGAAGCACGATGGCGTGCACAGAAGCACACAACCAAACAAGAGACATCGGAGCATTCGCTTCATGGGGAAACCTCGAGTTCGTTCTTGCGTGCGCCATCCCCGCTCATCAACGCCTGAGCTTGACGCTCCGCAGCACAGTAGCCAAGACGAATCGCCTCCGCCCATTCCGAGCGCGTCCTCCCACCGAGGTCCGACGGAACGCGAATAGGATCGCCGCAAACCGCGGCGACGCGGGCGAACGGCTTTGGCGTCATGAAGTGATCCCAAGAGCTGGCCCGCCACGCCGGCTGGGCGGCGAACCCCAACGGCAGAACCGTCCGACCGGTCCGCTGCGCGATCAAAACAATACCCGGTTGCACGCTGCCCCGGGGGCCCTTTGGCCCGTCCGTCGTCAAGCAGAGAGGCACGTCAGGGCCGACGCGGCACATGGCCAGGAGCGCGCGCGCTCCGCCACGCGTCGTCGATCCGCGGATCGGCTGATGACCGAGGCTCGCCGCAGTGCGCGCAATGAGTTCACCGTCTCGATGCTCGCTGATCATCACGCCAACCCGGAGTTTGCGATACGCCAAGGCGGCGACCAACAGCATGCCGTGCTGAATCGCAAAGATGACCGACTCGCCCGCGGAAAAGGTCTCGGCAATGTGCTCGTCACCCCGAATCACGCGCCACGAGCGGTAAAGCGCACGCAGCATCGGCGGCGCAACCAACGCTACGGCCCGAGCTCGTCCGGTCCCGCGTCCACGACGTCGTCCTCGATCCTCTGCGTCTCCAGCGCCAAGCTCGCCTCCCAAGCCTCGAGTCTCCTCTCTGCCATGCGTTCTCGTTGGAACCGCTTATAGAGCACGGCCGCGAGCAACGGAACGGCAAGCACCATCAAGAAGCTGAAGCAGTTCGAACGTAGGAACGCCAAGAGCCCACGACCGCTGCGCAGCTCCTGGATCCAATCGCCGGTGAAATGCGTAAACGAAGCCCCCGGCTGTACCTTCGACATCGCGACGTCGAGGCTCTCGGACCGTCCCGACAGGTAGCCACGAATGCTCCGCATCAAACCAGCACGCCCCACTCGCCGTTCGACGAACACGACGAACGACGCGGACTGCACGTATGCCTCTCGCGCATCGGCGCGCTCGGCGGGAAACTCGTCCTGCAGATGTCGCCAACCAAACAGTTGGTTGGACCGAGCTCGAAAAAAGAGGGACTCTTCGTTCCCCATCAGCAACATGCTACCTGCGATGACCTGCGCCAAACCCTCGTGCAGCCACCTCGGCAACGACCGCGCCCCGGCAGAGAGCGACCACTCGAGGTCACCGAGCACCTCGTGGACGAACTCGTGCACGAGCACCGAATACAGATCATTCGGCGCCGCACTCGTCAACCGCTCGCGAACGACGTAGACCTCGCCCGTGCGCGTGCGTGTGATCGCAGCGGTCCAGGGATGAAACAAGGCGCGCACATCCGGAGCCAGCACTGCCGTCGTTCGCACAAACTCGAGACGAGCCGACCGGGTCGGCGCATGCCCGAGCGCGCGCTCAGCGGCGCGTAGCGCGCGCGTCGCCGCTGTCGCGACGTCGCGACGAACCGCCGAACTCATGCCAGGAGTCACGACAGTCAGACGACCCGCGCGAGCTGGGTGTCCGACGGCTGGCGCCACGGCAACCACTGCCAACGCTCCGAGGAGAATCAGCACGATCAGGCTCGGTGGCTTCAAGGAGTCGCGCATGGTCAGATGATTCCTATATGCCGATCGTCCCCGGATATCCAGGCGCCTGAAGTGGTGGAACGACGAGCCATAGCAGCCGGCGGCGGCTAGGCCGGGACGAAAACGGAATGTTCTTTCCTTCGCGTGCCCTAACCTCTCGGTGTGGGTCTCTACGCCAACCATATCGAACCGCGACTCGTCGACTTCGCGTGCAGCTCCAAGCTGATCGCAGCGTTGCGCAAGAAGATCACGCCGCTGGCAACCGGCCGCGTCTTGGAGGTGGGCTTCGGTAGCGGCCACAACCTCCCATTTCTGAGCGCCGATCGCATTGAGCATCTTTGGGCGCTCGAGCCATCGGCAAAGATGCGCGTTCGTGCAAAACAACGCCTGGCCGCCGCCAAGTTCCCGATCGAGTTTCTCGACTTGCCGGGCGAAGCGATCCCGCTCGACAACGGCAGCGTGGACACGGTGCTCATCACGTTCACGATGTGTACCATCCCCGATGTCCGAGCAGCGCTCCAGGGAATGCGACGTGTGCTGAAGCCGGGCGGGCGGCTGCTGTTCTGTGAGCACGGCCGAGCTCCTGACGCACGCGTCGAGCGATGGCAATCGAGACTCAACGGGATCTGGGGGCGGCTCGCCGGCGGCTGCCAGCTGGACCGAGACATCCCTGGCATCATTCGCGAGGCCGGCTTCGAAATGCAGCATCTGGAAGCCGCCTACCTAGACCGCGCGCCGCGCTTTCTCGGCTACAACTACTGTGGGATCGCGCGGCCGGATTAGTGGCCCGTGGTCGGAATACCTTGTGACACCGGTGCGTCCAACGCGCACCGTCGCCAAAGACCTCGCACTTTCCACAAGAGGAGCAGCAACACATGACGAACCGTCCCTCTCAACCGAACGTCCAGCCACACCGCAGCCTACCCTGGTGGTCCGCCGCCTTCGCAATCCTCGTTGTTGGCCTCGTCTGGGTCACGCGACCCGCCCTCGCCCAGACGACACCGCAGGACGGACAAGCCGTTTCGAAGGCCGGCACGATGACCGAGCGGCGCGCGATCGTCCACTTCGCGAGCCTCGCCTACCAACCTACAGGCAAAGGCAAAGAACGGCGCGTCCGCGCCCGAGACGTCGCCCGCATCCAGCTCGTGCGCGCCGAGACCGGGGAGAGCTACTGGCTCGAACTCTTCTACCACTCGGGCGACTACGTCATGCAAAAGATCGACGGGCTCATCTTTTATCGGCGCGACGGCACCGAGCAACAAATGAAGGTCGCTGTCAATCTCGTCGGCTTCGATAAGATCGGGTTTCCGTTCGTCAACTAGCTGTTTTGACGGGCGTCACTGGACAAGAGTTGGTGTGTTCTGAACCTCTGCGACCGGCCAACTAAGCCCGTAACAAGCCGAGCTGCTCGAAGTCTCCGTGAAGCACGCGCTGGGATCCGATCCCCATCCATCCATCGAGCAGTGTCGCGTAGACGCGGCGGAAATCGATGCTATGGATCAGATCGCCTTTGGTCAGCTCAACGAGACTCGGGTGTTCACCGTGAACGCCTCCCTTGACGTTCTGGCCAAGAACGAACACTGGACCGGCGACTCCGTGGTCCGTGCCTCCACTCCCGTTCGCCTTCACACGTCGACCGAACTCGCTGAACGCCATGACAACGACGCGGTCCGCCAGCCCATGCTTCTCGAGGTCCTTCTGAAACGCGACCAGCGCGCCACTGAGCTGAGTCATGAGGTTCGCGTGACGGCGAGCTTGGTTCGTGTGCGTATCGAACCCTCCGAGGTAGGTGTAGTAGACGGATGTCGACATGCCGCCGGCAATCAACCCCGCAACCGTCTTGAGGGCGACGGCCGCGCGATTCCGCGGATAGGCAACCGTGGTCCGGTAAGCCTGCGACTTGCGCCGAATCTCGGCAGAAGTCTGCACAGCCTCCGCCGCCGTTCGGCGCAGCCGCTCCAGCACAGGATTGTCTTCGGTGTCATTCTTGACGATGCGTTCGAACGCCGAGACAACGTCACTCCCGCCAGCATAGCGATACGCTCCGGGATTCTGGAACGAGACCGGCTTGTAGTCCCGCCCGTTGAGTGCGAGTGGCACGCTCGACGAGATGTTGATCCCGCGGGCGGGATCATCGGACTCGACGCTGTCGAGAGCTCGTCCCAGCCAGCCAAAGCGATGGTCACGCCCCGTCGGATCGGCGGAATGCCAGATGTCCATGGACTTGAAGTGCGAGCGATTCGGCTTGGGATACCCAACGCCCTGAATCACCGCGAGCTTGCCTTCGCCGTACATCTGCGCGAGCCCACTGAGTCCAGGGTGCAGCCCGACACCACTGCCGATTCGATGCACGTCCTTTGCCGCGATCGCGAGGCTCCCACGGGCGCGGTAATACTCAGGTTGTTCGTACGGCACGACCGTGTTGAGGCCATCGTTGCCGCCCGAGAGCTGAAGCACGACGAGGATCCGCCCCCCCTCGACCGGCTCACGACCGAGTCCGAGAACGGGGTTCGCGCGCAGGCTCGGCCCGAAGCACCAGGCCCCAGCCGACGCCAAGCTCAGTCCAAGAAATCTACGCCGATCGAAAGGCGTCGCGCTGCGTCCAAGAGCGTCCATTGGTGCCTCCATTACGAAACCTGGAACTCAGGTGTACTCATGATCAGATGGATCACCTTCCGGAGCTTTCGCTCGGCGCCGCTCGTCCGGAGACGGGTCGGCTTGAGCGGCAACGAGCCATCGGCCCCCGAAGCAAATGCGATGATGTCGGCGCGGGTCTTGGGAGCGAGTCGAGTGACGAGTAGACGTCTCGACAAAGCATCCACGAGCTCGGCGCAGGTCTGCGGTGCTAGAGATTCCACGAGAGCGACCGCGCTGAACCCCGGATTCCAACCTCGGACCCGGGCTAGCGCACGCGCGGCACCGCCTTGCGAACGACGTCGTCCACGACGACGAGGCAGCGAATCGTTTGGCTGCCCGATCTGCAAGAGCGCTCCACAGAGGTTGTTGCGCTCGAGCAAGGTGGCGGTCGTGATCCAGGCGAACCCACCCTCCCATCCCTTCACGTTGGGTGGCGCCATCAGCTCCTGCCCGATGCGCGCGGCACCATAGAGCACGAGCTCCCCCGGCGGTGGATTCATGCCAAGCATGCGCACGGTCGAGACGATCAGCTCGATGGGACTCTTGACGTGCGTGGCAAGGGCGCGTTTCGAGTAGAATGCTCGACTCTTGAACATCGTGCGCAGCAACGGCTTCAACTCATAACGACACGACCGAAGCACGGCGCCGAGTTCGGCGACGATCTCCGGCTCCGGGTTCGCGTAGGCGAACCAGGAGAACAGCTTGCCGGCGATGTATGGGGCACAAGCCTCGTGCGCGAGCAAGAGGTCACAGACATCGCCCCCGTCAAACTGGCCGGACTTGCCGAACACCGTCTTCGTCCCGAAATCGTGCCGCCCACGGTTCGCAAGAAACTGACCACTGCGACGATTGAATGTCCAACCGGTAAACGCGCGGGCGGCCTCCTTAATGTCCGACTCGTCATAGTTGCCCACGCCGAGCGCGAAGAGCTCCATGACTTCGCGCGCGTAGTTCTCGTTCGGCTTCCCCTTGCGATTCTGGTTGTTGTCGAGGTAATCCAACATCGCCGGATCCTTGGAAATCGCATGCAGCAGCTCGCCGAAGTTGCCGCTGGCGCAGTCGCGAAGAAGAGCGTCTTGCCTGGCCAACAAGTACGAACTCCGCACGTCCCGGTAGGACGTCGTGAAGTGCCCGTGCCAAAACAGCGTCAACTTCTCCTCCAAGGGGCGCCGAGATCGCAACATTCGCTCGATGCACCAAACGCGGAGCCTCTGAAAGCGGGCACGGTCCTTGCGCCGGTACATCTGGCGGAGCTTGCGCCGTTCGTCCTGACTGAGCTTGCGAAACTCACGTCCGCCAAGACGATGTTCGGGCGGGCGGGATTCAAAGGCCCCGACGACGTCGGGGCGGGACTCATAATCCACGAGCCACTCGACCATCCCGTCGAGCCCACGCCGATGGAGTCGCTCTACCTCCTCCTGGGTGCCACCAAAGCCGGCGCGATTCAGGAGGTGACGCGCATGAGCCAAGGTGAACTCGGCGGATGGCAGAGGATCCAGCGGGCTCGCCCGGTGATGCGCGAAGGCCGGCGAAAGCACGGCGAAACACGCTGCACATACCGCCCGCAGCAGGTAAGCGTTGGGAGAAGATCGAGTCGTTCGCTGCATCGTTCGGTGCTCCTTGGCGGCCGCACAGGCCACTACCCTTTTCTACTCAGCCAGCGGATCGACGTGAGCCCAAACCTGTCCCTGCTTTGTAAAGCCACGCTCTGAAGCGGCGTCGAGGCGACTCTTGTCGAAAATTCGAACAACCGAAGGGCTTCGATGCCACGGGATGAATCGGATCGCGTGTGGTGCATTGTCGCAACCCCCCACAAAACCTCGGGGCGTCCCGCACCGAAGAGAGACCGGAAGACTCGTGTGTGCAGCAGGGGGAAATGCGCATGTCTCAACACCTCGACGTGCTAGAAGGCGTCACACCGACGCTCATGACGATCCGCGAACTCCGCAAGACGCTGGGGGTGTCACGCAGCTCGATCTACCGATGGATCGAGACCGGAAAACTGCGCCGTGTCGGCAAGTTGCAGGCCCCTTCGGACTACAACTCGCAGAGGGTCGTCCTTCTCGAACTCATCGATAACGAGTTGATCGACCGCGTTCGTGATCATGTCAAGACCGAGTCCGAAGCCGGCAAGAGGCCCATTTTTCTCACGCAGCGACTCGCGCTTGCAGCGCTCGCCGACCTCCCCGACGACTTGCCCGCGACCGAAATCGGCGACACCGAGCCATCGTCACATTTCGTCGAGGAACTCGAGATCATGCTCGGCCGCCTCGGAGAGGAACGCGCGGCCCGCCATGTCCTGGTCTCACAACTCGAGGAAGCGGCACGAAGGCTGCGCGAGGACCCCAAGGTCAGCGAGCAAACGCAGGCTCTCGAAGAGGTGCTCGTTGCGCTGCAAAGCATCCGAGCCAAGGAATCTGCGCTGCTCGAGATCGCCCAGCGTGACGACTCTGAGAACGAGGCTCAACAGGATGAGAGTGCGGCCGACGACGACTCCGACGACAACGATGACGGCACGGAGGATCAAGCCGTCGTGGAGCTCGGCGCCGACGGCTCGGAAGTGTACGAACTCACTCCGGAAGAAGACGCCCTTGATGAGGAGTATCTAGCCAACAGCGAGCCCGACCCGGCTGACACGACGTTGGCCACCGACGCGCCGACACCAAGTGACGCTCTCGACGAGGTGCTGGAGGAAATCATCGACGGCGCCGTGGCGGACGTCGTCGGTGTGGAAGACGCGCAACCCGAGGCAACCGACCAGCCGGATCACCAAGACGCGGACGACGACGAGCACAACGACAAGGACGACGTTGACGACGATGCCGGATCGCTCGGGAACGTCGAAGAATCCGAGATCGCCGAGATCGCCGAACAGGCTCTAGAGGAGCCGGCAGGCAGCACGCCGGACGGCGACGAACCCACGACCGAGGCACCCAACGCGGCCGAACCAAGTCCCGACGCGACGGCCATTCCGAGCGTCGAGCAGGCGGCGGAAGAAGAATCCAACGAAGTCGCATCCAGCGACACGGAGTCCAGCGACACCGAACCCGAAGACGCGGAGAAAGACGAGGGCGGGGCCGAGGCTTCCCCGGCAGAATCCGACACGACCAAGTCCGAGGTTGAGGAGCCAACCCCGCCCACGGTCGAGCCTGACACGGGACAAGAGCCGACAGCCGAGACACCACCAACGCCATCGAACGAATCGCAGACCGATTGGCTGCGCGAGCCGATCGAAACCATCGCATCCAACACCGGTGCGGTCGCTAGCGGCATCTTGGAACTTCGAGACGGTGCGACCAAGACGAGTTCCGCGGTACTCGCGCTTGGTGAACACTTGTCTCGGCTCGGCTCGGGAGGCACAAGCCAGGAACCAGATGACGACGTCGCGCTAGGCCTGGTCGCCGCGGGCGCAGGCCTGATCCTCGTGTCGTGGGTGCTCGCCCTTTGGATGCACGCCTCCACGACTCCGCTCAGTATGTTGGCGCTCCTGCTGGCCAACGGGGTCGCCTGCATCGCGGTCCTCAAGGGACGCCAGCGCGTCCGTCAGCTGACCATGCGCGCCCAGCGCGCCGCCGCAGCTAACGAAAGCGCGTCCACCCAAGAGGCGTGACGAGGTTGACTAAGAGACGCGCTGTCCCGGCATGAAACGCGCGCAGCTGACGGTGTAACACCAGCGCGCAGTAGACGTAGGACCCGCGCCCGAGCGACGCCGAGAGCAACCCACCGCGCTGCATTTCGAACCGCGTGGCGATCCCGGGTGCAAGAATACCGTCCGTTTCCTTCGCAGCGGGCTCTTGGATCCCAAGAAGCTCGTCATAGCGCGTGTCATAGTGGCCCGCGCGTGGGAAGTACAGCCCGCGCTCCTGCACCCAGCCATCGAAGTCTCTCACCGTGAGCGCATTCGGCGTGGTCAAGAGCCGGTGCTTCGGCAGGAGAAACTTTACAAGCGAGTCTTCGCGCGTGACACGCTCACTGCCGAGTTCGAGCGGGAACGGCGCAAGCAAATCGCCCGTGTGTTCCCGGTTGAACTCGGCGGCCTTGTGATAGAGCACTACGAGATGTCCGCCATGCCTCGCGTACGAAACGAATCGAGGAATCTGGGCGATCAAATCCTTGCTGCGCCGCGCCAGCGCGCGACTGTCGACCAAGACGGTATCGAACGCATAGAGGTTCGCGCTCTCGAGACTGCGCTCCTCCAACACATCGACCCGCATGCCGAACGCACGCAGCGTCTCTTCGATGGTGTTGTCCGGTCCGCGGACGATCCCGATCCGAACTCCGTCGGGAACACGCACGCGAACAGGCTTGAGGCTCAGATGACATTCGGCACGGGGCACGAGGGGCGCTCCGGGCCGCCCCTTGAGGTAGAACCGCAAGAGACGAGGCTGCGGCCGTGCATCGGAACCGCTCTCCGGCCACGCGGGAACCTGCACGCGTAGCGCAATCCGGCGTGCTCGCGTCCCAACAGGCAGATCGACAGCGATGGGGAGCTTCCCGAGCGGCGCCTCGGGCCGCAGTGTGACGCCGAGCGGCGCGGCCATCGCAAGATCACCGACGATCGCCGTCTCGCGCGGCTTCTCGAACGCAAGCGAGAGGCGCAGTTCACCGCCTCGCGCCGGCACGAGCACACGCGACTCCGGCAGCGCGAAGATTCGCAGCCGTGCGATGCGACGCAGCCGATGCGAGACCGTCGCGGAGAGTGTCGCGCAGCCACGCAGCGTGATCTCGATCCCGAGCGTTGCACGAGTTTCCCGCGTCGTCGCAACATCGTCCTCGGAAACCAGTCTGAGTTCGAGGCGCGACGACCCCCGGGGCAGGACGTCGAAGCGCCTCGAGGACTGCCGCGAAGTTGCTAACCGCACGCCGACCGACGCGGCGCCGACCAAACCACGCACGCGCACCGACGCCACGTACGGCCCTTCATTCCAAACCCGCAGCGGCACGTCGATCGCGGCGGAACCGATCTCGTCAGGCACATCCCATCGCACGCGCAAGCGCGCACCAAGGAATACGGCGCGCTCGAGCGCGCGCTGTCGACGGTCCAATCGACGTCGAGCGTCTCCGGTCCGCGCGAGGACTCGGCTCAAGCCTTGCAACACTCGAAGGATGCCACTGGCCTGCGCAAGCGGACCGACCTGCGCGTACGAAGAGCCACCGCGCGAGAGCTGCGGTAGCCGCTCGAGCCGAAGACGCAGCGACGCGAAGTCCACCGGCGGCAGCCCGGCGCGCCGAACTGCCGCCCGCATCTGCACCGTGTGTTTCCAGAGGCTGCGCACACGAGCAAACAACCCACCACCAAGATCCTTGCCAAAATACTTCAGCCCGAGCGGACTCGGGATCGCCTGTTCGAGTGGCAGCTGCGGACGCTGCGTGCGATGCATCGCCTGGGCGGCGTAGGCAGCCTCCTGGTAGGTCATCCCCAAATCGGGGTCGAGGCGATCCAGCTCGAGCACGACGCTCGGCACTTCCCGATCCGCAACGCCCCGATAAAAGCGCCGTCGCGTCGAGCGCTGCTCTGCGGCGATCGTCCGCAACATGTGGAACACGGCACGCTTCTGGCCATGGGGCTCGCCCGGCTTGTGCGGCGTCACAATGAGGTCGGGATCGAGTTCGTCGATCACGCCCCGAAGCCGCTCGAGCGGACGCAACCCCTGCCAGCGTGCGAACGCCTCCGCCGCGGTCCGCGTGTAGCCAAAGTCTGGCAGGTCCAGAAAGCGCACGCGAACATCCAAAAGCCGCGCAGCAGCGATGGTCTCGCGTGTCCGGATGGCCGCGAGTTCCGCGCCCTGTTCCGGCCCTACCGCGTTCTGTCCGCCCTCGCCACGCGTCGCAACCACGACGGTTACATCGCAACCCCAGCGCCGGCGAAGCAGCAAGCATAGCCCGCGATATGCATCATCGGGATGCGTCGCCACGACCAGAACACGCGTGTCGACCGAGGCGTCGAGAATGGCCTGCCGAACTCCCGCCGGCCCCGTCGTTGTAGAGTTCCCAGGGTTCCCAGAGTTCGCAGCCCCAGCGAACTGCGTGCAAAACCCCGACGCGCTGAGGACCAGAAGCGCCGAGAGCCCGCGAACGATCCGCAGGCTCCCCGAAGCTTCTAGACCGAACTCCCGATGCGTCAGCGCCGAACTCCCGGAACCAACGAGGGGACCAGGCGCGGGGTCAGCTGTGGGGTCAAAGCAGGCAGGAGGGAGACCCCCGGCCGAGGAAGCCTTGGCTGGCGACCGATGCGGCGCACCCGCATCGCTCTTCGCTGGCCAGCGTAGCCGAGCGCCGCGGCGCCACCAGCAATCGCCACGCCAGCGACAACCACCATCTCCGGACCAAACGGCCCGATCGAGTAGGAAGAGAAGCCGGCCTTGTCGCTTGTCGCCCAGGTCACCGCACCAAACAGGTGCTTTGTAAGCGTGTCGACCGACGGCAGCAAGCCCAGATCGATCGGGATGTCTGGCGGGATCGGCACCATGCTGAGCAAACCGGACAAAGTACCGTAGACGCCATCCACGGTCGCGGCCGTATCGTTGAACGAGAGCGAAAGGACGTCCTTCGGAATAGACTCGAGGTAGGGGACGAAAGCCGGGTTCTGCCGCACATCCTCGCCATCGCCAGCGAATCGCTTGAGAGCGCCCGTCACATCAGCACGCGACAAACCGAACACGAAGTAGCCGTTCCCGAACGCGAAGGTCGGATCGATCATCCCCATCGGGTCGACGCCACCTGCGCCATCGAGGACGATGTCGATCGTGTAGTACGTCTGCTCGTCGCTCTGGCTCTCACTGATCGAGACCGTCCCCTTGGACAAGGCGCAGAGCTTCTTGAGAACTGCCAGCGTCCGGTCCTCGTGCTTGCACTCCAACATGAACACCATCTCGGGCGTCGCCATGAGCCCCGTGACCGGCATGCTATAGCTGACGAACCCCGGACCGAACGCGCCAAAGAGGTCCTTCTTGATGTTCACTTCGAGTCCGGTCTCGATCTCGCGGATCTTCGAGACCACGAGCTTGCCGACGCCCTCGTCGTAGGCGCTAGCGGCCTCGATCAAGGTGTCGTAGGCCTTCTCGAGGTTGCCGATCTGCCCGATCGAAAAGGAGCCTACATCCTTGGGAACCCAACTGAGATGGCTCTGATCGACGCTCTTGTCGCCTACGGTCGCCATCAGCCCCGTGCGCTCGCCCTCCGGGCAAGCAACGAAGCTGCGGGTAATCCCTTTGCCGTCCTCGTAACCCGACGAAAAGCCGAGACTGTGCAATGCACGCAGACCAAGCTTGTTGATCACCCGGTCAACGCCATCGATATCGACGTCCTGGAAGTCGTGTGGCTTGGCCATCGCCGCGAAGCGAAGCGCCGACATACCGAAATCGATCAGCGCTTTGGGACGCAGAAAGCACTCGAGTTCGCCCTTGCGAACCTCGCAGCGTTTCGCGAACTGCGAGTAGAGCGCGCTCCCAACCAAGCTTGCCTCGGGCGCATCGCCGCCGGTGAGCGCGACCGCCATCGATGACACGGCCTCCACGTCGGTGCCGACCAGCAACTTCCCGCCAATGAACCCCCACATCAAGCCGGCCGTCGGCATCATCTGCGCCAACTTGGGCGGCGGCAGGATGAGGTTCATCTTGGTTCCGGCGATCTCCTTGGTCGTCACCTCGACCATGCCTCCGGATTGCGCCACTCCCTGCTGGACCAAGATGGCGAGCGCGTCCTCGACGGGCTTGCTCGTCTGGCCGAAGTCCAGACACATCAGCATGCCGAGTTTGCCCGGCGCCTTACCCGGGACAGGCATCTGCAAGGCAGTGATCGCGCAAGAGACGCCGCGCACCCGTGCCTCGAGGAGCTTGTCCGGGTCAACCGGCAGCTGACCGTTCTCGTGCGCCTTGCGCGCCTGCGCGAGCCCTTGCCCGACGCGGCGCTTGACCTCCGCGATGAGATCGGCGAGGAACTCCTGGACCTCCTCCTCGATCCAGATTTTGTACATCGGCGACGTCTTGAGTCCCTCGTACCAGCGCTCGAAATTCGGTGCCGCCGTATACAGGACGGTCGTGTCGGGAAGAGCAGCCTTGAACTTGGCCTGGGAGGAAACGCTCGGCAATCCCAACGCCCCGAGGGCAAGGCAGGCTGCGGCAAAACCGACACGCTTGCCGGTGAAAGAACTCGT
>CAYSWE010000087.1:0-12608 GCA_964434515.1 uncultured Phycisphaerales bacterium
TCCAAGTCCAGGTCTGATTCCCATCGCCGCTAGCCATGGTACGTGGTCAGCGGGCAGCGTGGCCTCGGCACAAGGGCGGCCAACCGCGCGATGAAGGCGAGAGGGTCCAACACAATTGAGTCGTACCGTTCTTCTAGATCTCGTTCATCGATAGATCTCCGAGGATGGCGGTCGCTCGGGCAAGCTGGCGTCCGGGAGCGTCGGATTTTCGTGTCCGCTTCGACGCGTCCTGGCCAGTCCACTTCTGTCCGCGCCAGCCTTCCGGTCTCGAACTGGAATTGCGGGAGACAGGCGCATCCACAGGAGAGACGATATGGCCACGCTCACGAATGACCTCGCGCCCGCATCCCACAACTACGCACTCCGCAACCTGTTCCGAGCCATCACGCTCGCAGCTGTGGCGGGCGCGTTCGCGGTCAACGATGCCCAAGCCAGTGGCTACGGCAGCGTCTGGCATGTCTCGCGGACGACGACGACGATCCGTGTCGGCTGGTCCCATCCTGGCTGGCCGAAGCTCCGCTATGCCACTGGCGCATCGAATCGCTATCGCGTCTGCTACAAGAGGAACCTCGCTTGGGGCAGCGCGTGCTCGCACAACTCCAGGTACACGAACAGTGATCCGTACACCATCACGGGCCTTACGCCCGACACGAAGTATAAGATCAAGGTGTACGCCTGGACGGAGAAGTTCTCGTGGGGCAAGTGGCGCAACAAGAAGTACCGACTGGTGGGAACCGTGCGCATTCGCACCGCCGCGCCAGTGCCCCACGGTGACCTGTTCTTCGATGGCTGGGCCGACCAGGGTTTCGGCTTTGGTACACTGGCAGGCCACGTCGACTGGAGCGCTCCGGCGCAATACGACCTCATCCAGGTCGGTTACAAGTTCCGCGGTAGCCTCGCGCGACTGAACAACACGTTGAGCGTGCGCGGACGGCCCAGTTCGCGGTGGACTGTCTCCGACGAGAACCGCGGATGGGTATCGTTCAACCCCGCGTCGACCTCGACCAACTACGGGTTCGCTTGGGTGCTCAACTGCCGCAACTACAAGATCGCGGCCTACGCCTTCAAGATCGGCTCCAGTGTCGGAACGAAGATCGACGACATCAGCGGGCGCGCGGGTGGCAGCTGCCGGTCGCGCAAGTCCGTGGGACAGTCCGTCAACGACGATCACTCCAACATCATGCAGGCATGGGCGCAGAAGCTCGTCGCCGCGTTCGGGCACAACCGCAAGGGCTCCGTGCGCGCGGCGCTCGCTAAGCGTTTCCCGCAGTTCGCTCGCAAGCTCAGCACGCTGATCGAAGACAATGAGATCGGCGCGGACGACTATGAGCTGCTGGAGTACTTCGTCGAACACGAGCCAGCGTTGTTCGAGGCATGGCAGGCCCACCTCGCACCGATCGGACTAACACTCCTCGGGCAGGTACCGCACACACTGCGCTCGAGTATCGAGGACGAACTCGAGACCAAGAACGAGTCGACGATGCCGCGGTTCGCCACCGGCCAGAAGACGAACGTTGCGAGCGCGCTGCCATTCGGCCAGAGCCGTGGCCTTCTGCAGAGTTGGTATGCCGGTGCAACCATGCAGAAACGCTTGATCACCGCGATCGGTTGGCGCGCCGTGCCCGGCGCCATCGCCGGCCCAACGAAGCACCGCATCGAAATCATCGTCGCCAACACGCAACGCCACGGATCCCAGCTATCGCGCAAGTTCGCCAGCAACTTGCCAAGCAACGCAGTCAAGTTTATGCCCATGACGACGATTTCGATGCCGGCACTCATCGGCCCCGCGAACCCCAACAAGGCGATGCTCTGGATCAAGGGACGGCGGCCGTTCGTCTTCGCTGGACCCAACCTGATCGTCCAGACGCGGACGGAAACGTCACGGACGTTCCAATCGATCCGGGGCCGGCAAACACAGGCGATCCAGGCGGACACGAACCAGAGTGTCACCACAAAGTCCGGCTGGTCCTGCGCCGGCGAACTCGAGTTTGCCCACCGCGTCACACGCCAAGGAGCGAGCACGACACTCACCGCGTCGCACGTCGCTCCTGGGCGCCCGGTGATCTTCATGCTTGGCTTCGACCACACAAAGCTCGCGGGCATCCTGCCGCTGCCGATGAGCCTGGACGCGTTCGGCATGGAATCGTGTCAGCTCGCTGTCGATCCGATCCTGCAGATAACCACGCTCGCGAACCGCAACGGCCAAGCTGTACTGCGCCTGCGGCTCGGAACGCCAGTTCCCGACCTCGAACTGCACGCCCAAGCGATGCACTTCGCCCGCGTGACTGCATCCGGGCTGGCGACGACGAACGCCGCGCATCTGCTGCTGGGCAGCGGGCATTGCAACGAACTCTACAACCTCACACGCGATGGTGGAGTGGCGGAGTTCGGCCCGTTCCGCACGAACCGCGGCTCGGTGCTGCTGGTCCGCTGAGAACGGTAGTGCTTGGCAGGGATCCGGCCACGTAGATTCTCGGTCGACCTACGTGGCCGACATTGGCATCCGGCTCGCCACCGCGCGAGCTATGGTCGCACCATGTTCGCAATCTCAGATCGCCTCCTACGGCCAGCGGCCATCGCCTTACTGCTCGCGCCCGTCCTCGCTCAGAGCGGAGGCGCCGCACTCACGCCACGGGACCGCAAGGTCATGGTCGAACTGACCAGTGTGAAGGAAACGAAGCACATCGTCTTCCACTACCGCGCCCGCGATCTCACCAGCCCGTCGACTGAGGCGCACATGGTTTTCGGCAAGACGCTTCGTCGCCTCGAGCGCGATTGGCTCGCATGGCTCGATCTCCGCAAAGTCGATCGCCATCATCGTGACCACGTCTTGAAGAAGCTCGGCCTGCTGCGTAAGAAGATTCCCGATACCTATCTCACGGCAAAGGGAACCACGCTGTTCGATGGCAGGTCCGCGACGGTCTGTTGGTCGGAACCAACTCCGCGCCCTGGACTCAGCCCACACCAAACGCAAGTTCTCCGCGAACATCGGTGTGCGCGTCAAGTTCCGCCTGGTGCAAGGCGACGCCGTGAAACTCCGTCTGAACTGTGCTCATGACTCCTGCAACGAGGTTGTCCTGGCACGGTGGCAGACCTTCGTCTCGCGGAAAGAGGGAGGCTACGCGCCGGGCAACGGCTGGAGTCGGGGGAGCGTTCCACACTACGACGGGCGTGCTCGGCCTCGGCGTTGAGAAGGGCACGCTCGAGGTCGCCGAGTTCGTCGCGTTTGAGCTCTAAGGAACGCGCTACGGGAGAGCGATCTCGACCGTGGAGCCCTGTTTGCTCGCGTCGATGACGAAGCGCGTGATGCGCTCGTGACCCTTGCCGTCGCGGACGCCGCCGCAAGTACGAGTTGCTTCAGGCCATGCAGGCCCCCATCGCCCGGCTTCCGCAACTCTACGCCGAGAGTTCCGCCGCTACCCGCCGCGGCTCGAGGCCGTGCATGAGGTGCAGGCGCAGCGGCCGTCCATGGCCTGCCCGCCAGGAGCCAGGCCGGCCCGGAGCCAGGCCGGACCAGCTTGGATACCAATGGACGCGTTCGAGGGCCTCTATGCTGAACAAGACCAGAGCCAGCCAGATGAACACGCGCTCCAGCAAGCCATGCGCGACGGGTTCGCGAAGCCAGCGACGCGCGAGCCAAGCCCAGGCGGGCAGCACCAAGAACTTCAAAGGCGTGTCTCCGATCGACACGGAGCTGCCGATTGCCAATCAGAGTATCAGTGTGCGTGAGATCTCGAGGCGTCGCAGTGTGGGGTCGGGCCGTACGAGCAACACGACCAGGAGCAGTAGCGGGATCAATAACAAGTAGCCCCAGAGCAACCAGCCTGACCTCAACACCAAGAACCAGGGTGCGGACAGCCCAGAGATCACGGCGCTTCGCAGGAGCTGATATTGGGCTTGGACGAGCGCTGTCGACCCGAGGCTCTCGCGGGCCATGACGATCTGATCGAGCCCGTTGACTCGCGTCCTCAGAATCAGCAGGTCGATAATCTTGCGGACCAGTTGAGCATCGGGCGAGATTTCCATGAGCCGGAAACCGGCAACCCATGGTCGATGGCTTTCAGCCGGCAGGCCGACGAAGTCGCCGAGCATCCAAGCGCGCACGAAATCCAGCCACGGCTCGACCACCTGCGACACGAACAGCTTGCTGTCGAAATCGTTGATCACGGCCTTGCTGCGGGTCACTCGAGCCAGACGATCTGGATCCTGTCGCAGGCGATCTTGCGACATGCCAAGGATCTCTGCATCGCGCAAGACATAGGCAGCCGCAAGCTGACCGACCAAGCTGCCGCAAGCGATGAAGTCGCCTGCCTCCAAGCGGCCGACTTGGCTCCTCGGCTTCAGCCGTGCGACGGCTGCCGCTACGCGTTCTCTGTCCGGCGCGGGCTTGCTGCGCGCCAAGTGACGAAAGGCCCGTCGCCATGAGGCAAGATGACCCGGGTTCCTGACACAGGCGCCAGCCCGCACGGTCACGACCGCGAAGAGTGCGAAGTGCTTGCGAAGAAACACTCGCACGAACGGCTCATCTTCGATTAAAGCCATGCTATGCGCCTGAAGACCCAAGCCGCCACTGCTAGACCCACCCGGGAAGCGTCGCGCTAATCTTGCTGCGACCCTTGTGAGGCTCACAAGGCGCATCCGGTCCACGCTGCCGTGATAGCATCCCCCGAATGCGACCGAGACATGGAGTTGGTCGAAGGCCGGCGGCAATGCCCTGCCAGATTCGCGGCGAGTCCGCTCCGGGAAAAACGGCCTGCCCGAGGACAAGCTCTGGCTCAGAAACTAAGACCGCAGAGTCTGATCCTTGCTCTCGACCGCAGGACTCTCGAAGCCGAGATAGCCTGAGAACTCCTCCCGGTCGTACAGTGGGATCTCCACGGCATCCAAGATGGCTTCCAGATTGGCTCTGCTCGCCATACTCACCAAGGCCATCCGCAGCACGAGATCACCGGCCTCGCCAGCGCCGCAGCGCGAGCGGGATTCCGCATTCAGCTCGGAACGAGCTTCGAGCCTTGCGTCCTCCGCCCGGCTTCCCGCGACGCCTCTGGAGCTGCTCGACCAAAGCCCCAAGAGGCACATCAGCAGCATGACAAGGGTTGCGATCTTGATGGACTTGCGGCTCATGGCGTGCCTCCCTCTACATACTTGCGGGGCATCTCGTCTGCGGGCTGCCCCGCAGCATAGCGCGAATCATGGTTCGCCCCATCGACTGCTCACAAGACCGTGAGGATGTGCGTAAGATCTCAACTCTGAGCGGATAGGTCGGGCAAGCAGCCTCTGGCGGAGGCGCGAGGCCGCTGCGGGCAGGGCGCGTGGAGCCAGCCGGAGCGAGTAGCGAAGGAGACGAACCTGCCTGAATCGAGGCGAAACGCGTGAGTTGATCCGTGAACGCGTACCGGTGGCTGCGAGAGACAGACGTCGTGGGCTACAATCGACGGCATGGAACGGCGCGCGCTTTGGATCCTCGTTCTCGTCCTGGCGGCACTGCAGATCGTGCAGTTCGCGACGAGATCCAGATACCCGCCGGTAGCGACGGCGTCCACCACGTCCGCGCCACTGGCCGACCTCGAACAAAGACTCGCGGCGCTGGAGTTCGCCGCGGACGCGAGCACGCCCCAGAGTGACGAGCCAGCGAGGGTCCAAGCAGTTGAGCCCAGGGCATTGGCAGCACGAGTCGCGCGTCTCGAGACCGTGATCGCCGGCGCCAGCGCCCGGCGCAACCAGGATGCAATAGCGGCCGCGGCGCAGCGCAAGCAGGTGGGCAAACTGAACACGGCGATCGCGAGCGGCGACGCGGCCACGGCACGTGCGCTGCTCGCGGACGGACTCGACGTCAACGCGCGCGACGACGACCGACAGACGCCACTAGGCGCCGCCGCAGTCGCGGGAAGACTCGACCTGATCGACATCCTCCTCGCGAACGAGGCCGACCTCGAGAGGAAAACGGGCCGACGCGGTCTGACTCCGCTGCTCGCCGCGCTCGATGCCGATCAGGAAGAGGCCGCGCTCGCGCTCATCGACCGCGGCGCGAACCCGGCGGCCGCCGACAAGAACGGCGAGAACGCGCTCGAGTGGGCGTCGTTCAACGGCGCCACCAAAGTCGTCAGCAAGCTGCTGCGCAGCGGCAGCAGGGTCAACGCACGCAGCCACGACGGCGCGACGGCACTCTACAGCGCCGCACGACGCGGCCACGAGTCGGTCGTCAGCGCACTGCTGCGGGCCGGGGCCGATCCAAACCTGGCCACGAAGTCGGGTAGCACGCCACTCGCCATCGCGCGGGCCAAGGGCCACGACGCGGTTGCTGCGCTATTGCGACGCTCCGGCGCACGGAAGTAGGACGGAGCTGGCGTCGTCAGCCTTGGTTGGTAGGCGCGCAGGCTACCGAACCGTCGCCAACGCGTCGTCGATAGCCTTCATCAACGCGCTCTCCTTGTAGGAGAAGCTGCCGATGATGATCACGAGATTGGCCGCGTTGTCGACGACACCCGCGACGCCGCCCCGGAATCGGTTCTCGTACATCACTCCACCGCAAAGCTGCGCCTGCACCTCGTAGCGTCGTTGCGGATCGGTCGTGCAAGCAGCCTCCGGCGGAGGGCGAGGCGGCTGCGGGCAGGGCGAGTGGAGCCAGCCGGCCACCTTGCAGCAGCTCGAACACGCGTGTTAGCATGCAACTAGAAACCGAGGTAGCGCGTGTTCCGACGGCTTCGAACTTCGACATCCACTTCGGGATGGCCACCGAGCAGCACGTCCTTCGCGCCGGCATTCGGACCCAGTGGACTCCTTCCATGCACTGCGGCCTCCGCAAGCCCGCTCGGCTTCCGCCTCGGCTCGCTCGGTCGCTTCGTCGAGCGTCGGAAGACTCTCGCCCGTAGCGCAATCGACGAGACGCAGGTGTTCTCCCATGGGCGCCAAGCGGAGGCCCAGCTCCTCGCTGACGAGGTCGCCGTCTGGTGTGGCGACGATCGGAGCGTAGGTGCCGCCCACGAGACGCAACGCCTGAAGTCGCGGCATCAGATAACTCTTCCAGCGGATCGAAGAGGAATTACTCGCGCACTCCAAGCATCTCATAGAGTGCGCGCTTCGTGCCCTGGTCTTCCAAGCGCGTGCTTCACGAGAACATGGACCTGATCGAGCGCCTGCGCGAACGGCTCGAAGAAGAGTAACGGGCCGCCCGCGGGGAGAGCGACCCGCCGTTGGTCACGGCGCCATGCTGCTGTCGTTGGCTCGCTCGTGTTGGCGAAGTTCACCTACGCGATCGTTGGCGCAAGGCGTCCTCGCCGGGGACCGAGCCTCGCCAGGAACGCGCGCCGGCTCTCGCCCAGACCCGTGTTGCCGATCCGAGCCACCGCGCACGCGTCGGCCTCGCCCGTTCTCCGACCCTGGCCGCTCCAGGCGAGGATGGCCGAGACCCCGAGGGCCAAGCGCGATGACAATCCCGATGCGGAGGTGAGTGGACGGCCGACAACCTGATGGAGAGTTGTCGCATCCTGACTCCGCAAGCGGAATACAACGATGCCCGCGCTTTCCGACCGCGGGTAGGTCCGAATGTCGGCGAAGTCGAGGTCCAGCGACACAAGCACGCGGCGCTCATCCGCGCAGACCGCGGCAATCCGTGGATCTGGTGCGCCAGTGAGCCCCTGGTCGTGCACCAACAGCGCGTCATGCCCCGCCTGGCGGAGTTGGCCGACGCACTGAGCAGGCAGGTTCTCGTCGACCTTGAATCTCATCGTGGCCTACGCCGACAGCGGTACGAGTCTCTCGCGCGCGAGGTCGGCCGCGTAGGCCAGCGTTGCCGGAACGGCCTCGGCAGTCACCATCGGGTACGACGCGAGAATCGCGTCGACCGACTGACCCGCAGCGAGATTGTCCAGGATGACCGACACCATGACACGCGTTCCGACCACGCACGGCTCGCCGTGACAGACTTGCGGGTCGACTGAAATGTGCTCGCGCCAGTTCATCGGTGGCTCCTTTGCCGAGCATTCTCTCGGGTTCAGGCTCTGCGGTCAAACGGTCCGCGTGCTCTCCTGTCGGGCAAACGTCTTCGGCATCAACTGCGGCGCGAAGCGCCTTCAGATGCATGCCGTTGTTAGCCGGTGATGGGCCTCAACTACCGCGTCATGAAGGTCGGTCATCGAGTATTCCTCGCCGTAGGATTTGAACACGTCGCCGTCGAGCAACCGACGGTGCGCCTCCGACGGAATGGCTTCAAGTCAAACTTCGAGAGGTCGACGTGACCGTCCAGGATCTCGTGGCGGTCCGAGTCGAACTTCACGACTAGAATCCGATCGATGCCCGCCGCGTGGACGAGAAAATGGTGCAGGTGGAAGAAGACGTCCAATACGATGGACTCGCTCTCGGCTTGCCTGAACGTGAATCAACTCAATAAGCCCTTCCAAAAGAGCTCTTCTGGCCGAGCTGCATCGACCCCCCTGAGGTTCGCAGAGAGGTCTGCAAGGAACTCACCGGGGGCATCCCCACCCAAGCGAACCGTCACGAATGCCAACGCACACACGAAGGCGAACTTGGAAGACGTGGCCAATGACTGGAGGAACTCGTCCCAATGCACGAGATATCGAGAGCCATACGCGATATAGATCGCATCGCGGTAATTGGCCTTGCCTCGGTATCGAAAAGCGCAATGCATGAAGTTGCATATTCGCAATCGGATAGCGACGTCACGGGAACCGCGCGCTTCCTTCGTTCGGAAGTCGGCGAACCCATGTTTCTTGCGAAGCCTTTCCTTGACACGATCAACCTCGCGTTTTCTAGTTCCCGAGAGATGGCCGAGGAGTATTTCTTGAGCGCATTGACGTGTCGAGGAAAAGGCAGTCGTCAAGTCGCGACTACCCACATCGGGGTAGGCGGGCAGTTCCTTCGAGAAGTCCTCGTTGCGTACCTACTTGGCCTGCATGTTCTGGGGATGCGGTAGTTTGGTTCTGAGGCTGGCGCCAACGGACTTCATGACGCCGGAGTGCGTATCGGGGCGTCCACGCCGCTCGCGGCGAGCATGGATCGCATCGCCGTATACTTTGCGTAGTACCAACTCACCACGACACCGGGAACGGCCCAAGGCCGCGGACCTGAGACCGCATCGATAGCACCCGAGACTACCGAGAGAGCATTGGTCAGGGTGGAGAAGAGTGGTTCGAACACTGCCTGCGTCCCGAGGTTGGGACCACGGCCCTGCGTGTTTCCGCGAAACAGGTCGAGGCATGAGTCGTATTGCAGTTTCGCAGACTCGCCATGTTCTTCGACGATCTCAAACGCCAGCGCCCGCGCGCAGTTGATCGTACTCTGAAGGGCAAGCTGGGGCTCTCAGTCAGAGTCTTCTGAGGTGATCTTCCTGTAGAGCCAGTACGTCATCTTGAAACTTCGCTGTGCAGATAACGCCTTGGCGATCAGCGGCGCGGCGAAGCCGCGTCCGCTGCATCGCCTTGTTAGACCGCACGCCTGGACGTCTCGGGAGCGGCTGCCCCGCGGAGCAGCCCGCTCACGGCGAGATCTTCGTCGACGTCCGGCCAGTGGATGCCCTGACCATCACCGATGAGACGCCAGTTCCGGCGTTGGTCTGGGGTTGCGTGGAGCAATCGAGGAAACCACGCCAGCGGCACGGTCACCCGCCTACCGTCGGCCAAGTCGACCGTCAAGTTGTCGTCGTCGCTCGCGACGTCGACGGCTCGGGGATCCACGCTAGGACTGGAAGAAGTCATGCCATGCCTCCAAGAACTCGTCTCGATGTTTGGTCACGAGCCGTTCCAGGCGACGGAGCTCGTGTCCCGGGAACCTGCTCGACGAAGCCAAGGATACCGGTTCCAGCCAGAACTTCGCAACGGCACCGGCCTGCTCGATGTGGATTTGGGGCGGCTCGGCACCTTCGTTGCTGAAGAAGAACCTCGCCGAGCCAATCCGTCGGATCGTGGGCATTTCAGTCGGTCATCCTTGCCAGGCCGGGTCTCATCGGAACGGTGTCCCTTGTCGGCACAACGCCGTGGCGATCAGCGGCGCGGCGAAGCCGCGTCCGTCTGCATCCCCTTGTTAGGCCGAGGATGCCCTTGGGGTCGATACCGGTTTGCGGGGAGGCCGGTTCACGACCTTGGCGCCCGACTGTTCCTCTTGCCGCTGCAAGTCCTCGATGATCCGCTTCAGGTCGTAGTCCATAGACGCGGCGTGTGCTTCTCGATGCCGCCGGATCTCTTCGACGATTTCGTCATCCTTGGTCGTCATTCGACAGCTCCTCTGGCGTGCAGATTACCGGCGGTTCGTAGCCGGCCTCTCTGCACACTCGTTCGATCGCTTGCCGCATCGTGGCGTTCGCGATGTGCTTGCAGTTCCAGGTCAACAGGTATTCTACGCCGTGGACGGCGGCTACCGCGATGTGAAGGGCGTCTTCCGCGGCCTTCGGGGGCACTGCTCGCGTCTCGACAAGCTTGTCTGCGAGTTCTCCCGCAGCGTCTGTGATGCCGAGTCGGGCGATCTTTTGCACGAAACCGGCCCTCTTCCGTGCAGCATCCTCGTCCCCAGCCAAGGCCTCCCTGACGACGAGCTGGGAGACAAACAGCTCGTAGGCCTCCGCTCGGAGAGCGAACCAGTCCCGCGTGATCTGTTGGCGTCCAGCCACGATCAGATCCCGGCTTGGCCGCGACGTCGCGTAGCCGAGCACGCTCGTTTCAAGATACACGGCCGGTTTCGTCATGCGTCTCCGTTCTTCGGTCTAACGTCCTGCCGTTCAGCCGCCGGCGGAGCCGGTCGGCTGCAACGGCTTGTTAGACGCCATCGTCAGGCGGCCACAAGAGGTGCGACGTCTTCAGCCCGGGCTGGTCTCTGGCCGAGGCGCGCAAGCACCTCGTTCAGGCTGGGCAGGTCGAGGTGCGACGGCGAAGTGATCTCGATTCCGATCGCCCTTCCGTCGCGTGTGAAATCCACGAGGAGACCGCCCTTGGCCTGCTCAGTGCGAACGCTCTTGTCGCCGTCCTGGCGCGGCAGGTAGTAGTACGCTGCCAAGGCACGACCCTTGCGGTACGTGACTTCCAGATAAGATCGCTTCATGGCTACTCCAATGGGTATCCTGTGATTACAACCAACAGCCGGTCCGCCGAGTCGGGCTCGACGATCACCTCCCACGACCGACACCCATGTGAGGTCTCCACGATCCAGCGCCCTGGCTCCTTGTCACGGCGAAAACCCGTAGCACAGTCCATCATAACCCGAAGGTCGACCTCTGAAAACTGCCGATCGACCATCCGCTTCAGCAGGTGCGAGCTGAGTTCAAGTTCCCACTCCCACCACCGCGGCCAGTCGGTCCTGCGTTCGGCGACCATTCCAGCGTGCTCTCCATTTCTGTGCGTCTAACGCCTTCGCGATCAGCGGCGGCGTGCAGCGCCGTCCGCTGCATGCTGTTGTTATGTAGCCTGTCCACCGATCAACGCGCACCCCTCCTCGGGTTAGTCACGAGGCGCATGAGCCATTCTAGCGGGCCACGCCGGAATCGACGAGTCCACATGGTAGCAAAGGCGACACCCAGTATGCAGAATGCGGCCGCTGCCATGAGAGCGAAAGACAGAGACTGGTTCTCGAGTAGATTCGCCGCCTCCAGCACTCCCATTCCAACCACGACGTGAGCGACGTACAGGGTGAGCGCAAGCTGACCTGTCGCGACAAGCGGGCGGATCCACGATGAGCCTCGGTACTGCGTACCAAGCCAAACGCAGAGCACCACCGCGGTCACCGCCGTGCCTCCAGCAGCCACCATGTATAGGACGACGGGTGGCATCGGGTCTGTGCTAAACATGGCCAAGAGGTCCGCCTCGTCTTGGCGCGAGAGCGCAGCGGCACCGACGAGTCGTTTCAAGCCCCAACTCGCTGTCTCCGCAACGACCGTGGCCGAGACACTCCAATACAGGACACGCGTGCGCATTTTCGCATCCGTGAGGTCGAGGCGGCCAAGGGCCATTCCGACGAGCATGAACGCCAGCCACGGTACGACGGGGTGGAATCCGTTGAAGAACAGGTGCCGGATCATTCCAAGCGGTGTCCAGAAGCCCTGGTAGCTCAGCGTGTCCCAATCCCACCCGGCCTCGTAGTTCAAGGGAAAGAGAAGGGCCATGAAAAGGAGCACGACAGCCGTGGCCCCTACCAGGAGACGCCGTACGGACGCTGTCAACAACAGCACCGCCGCCACTATGTACACACCATAGAAATGGAGGATGTCAGCCGGCCAGATCGGCGTGTAGGCCAACCCGACTACGAAGAGGAAGGCGGCCCTACGCAGCAGCGTCCCCCGATCACGGGCCACCGCGGCTCTGTCACTCGCCAGCCGCGAACTGAATGACATCAGCGAGATGCCAACACCCGCCAGAACCACGAAGGTCGCTGCGGCCCGCCCATCCAGCAGGCCCACGGCCCACACCAGCCAGTCGGGTCCGGCGGAGTCCGCACCCATCACGATCTTGAAGTTGACCACGACCATGCCAAACACGGCCAGGGCGCGTGCTATGTCAAATCCGATAACCCGTCGTTGATCGTTCACTTCTCTAGCTCGATTCTTGGGCTACATAACGCCTTGGCGATCAGCGGCGGCCGCGAAGCGGCCGTCCGTCTGCATCGCC
>CAYSWE010000088.1:0-7281 GCA_964434515.1 uncultured Phycisphaerales bacterium
GTCCCATCCTGATAGACGACGGCGCCAAAGACGTCGTCGAACTGCGAGTTGCCCTCGTCCTCGTCCTCATCCGCCGCCAGGTAGCGACGCGCAAGCGTCACAACGCGGTTGTTCGGAAAGCGAGGCCGCCCGCCCGCATCGACATTGGTGTCGAGGAAGAATTCGAACGAGAGGAACGTCCGCGACTGGTTGGCAAACTGGAAGTCGAGAGGGTTCCCCGCGAGGTCGCGAATGCCTTGGATCGAACCCACCAGATGCATGTAATATGGAAAGCCACGCGGCTTCTTGCGCATGGCGTCATCGAGGTAAAATCCCCGCGGCGGCGACGACCGAAGCGCCGTCTGCGAGCCATCCTGATCGGCGATTTTGCCGAGCACCAGGAACGGCGTGCCGCCCTTCGCGGACAACAGCTTCTTCGTATCCTTGATGGTCGCAAAGATCAGCGAGTCGAACGGGCGAACGGTGTCGAGATCCACAGGCTTCGTAAACCGGACGATCGCGGACGCCTGCGGTGACACGTTTTCGTTGCGCTCGACCGACTTCGCTTTCGGATTCGGGATGGGGCTCGGCGTGAACGTAATGAAGTTCCGCGGGTCATCGCCGTGCTCTCCATTGAACTCCGCCGACAAAACCACGATCGGGGAATTGTCGACCATCCACTTCTCCCGCTCCTTGATGTTGGTCGGAAAGTCGGGCCGGCTGGAAGGATCCAGCTTGGCAAAGACCGAGGCGTCCCGAACGTTCACGACGACGTGCTGTTGGCCCGGACGGTCGAAGTCATCCAACGGGTCCACGGTCACTTCGCTCGTCGCCGTCGCGTCGCCCTGGGCATCGCGCTTGAAGAGCTTCAACACATCGCCGCGATCGATATCGTGCTTGATCCCGGCCTTGAAGAGCGTCACCCGCTGATCGAATGGGCCGCGCACATCGACGCGCTCGAGGTACATCTTCATCTCGCCAACGAGGCGTGGCGGAGTCGTGTCGCGGGCGAATCCATTGGCGACGTGCTGGTTGCTGTCGTTCCGATTGCCAGAGCGGAAGTCTCGGACAATCGATTTGCGTGCCGACAGGTTTGTTCCGATCAGCCCGTTCCCGGCACCGCGGGCCCGCAGCCCGCGAATCCGCAGCGGCCCCTCGAGAGCCAACGCCAGACGAATATTCGCCCCCTTGGAATCCGCACTCTCGGGCAACCCCTTCGCGGTGTTGGGCACGCCGAATGTCTGCCCTTCGGCCCCCAGGAGGACCGGATCGAGAACGATCTGGTTGCCCTTGTAGGCGATGCGCGAGTTGATCAGCCGGAAGTCCCCGGTGGGATTCTTGTCGTTGGGATCGCCGCGAATCTCGAGCAGCTGGACGGCCTCTGGGTTCTTGATGCCCACGACCTTCCCGTCGGCGTTGCGCTGCAGAAAGAAGTCTTGGTCCAGCCCAAGGTCCTTCGAAAAATCGAGCCGGAAACCGGCGTTGCGTGGGACGATCGAAAACGTCGCCTTGGACGAGTTCTTCCCGAACGCGATGGGATCGATCACCAACGCATCGTCGTCGAGGGCAGCAAACGCCTTGTCGAACGCCTTGGATCCGATCTCGCGAGTGATCAGCAGGCTCGGCTGAAGCGAGTCCGGATCCACACCGATGAAATCGTAGGTGATCTCGGCATCCGTCTTCTTGCTATTCCCGTCGCGTTCATCCTGAATCCGCGGACCGACGATCATGTCCCGTTCGACGAGCTCGATCACCTTGCCACCATTGGCCGCGACCCGCAGCCCGAACACATCGACGAGCCGACCAACCACGACTCGCTGCAGGTCGGCATTGCCGGTCCCGATCGCCGAGCCCGTGGTCGCGCCACCGCCGCCACCACCACACGAACCGAGCGACAAAGCGAGGCCAAAGGTAAGGCCGAGCGCGCCCACACGCACCAAGCGCAGAATTCCCGAGGCCCGCAGACCAGAGGCCCGCGTGTGCCCGCGCGGACCGTGCCCGCGGGAGCCGTGACAGGGCAAACACGGCAGGTTGGCAGTTCGAGTCGACTTCATGCGACGTTCCTTTTGTTGCTGCGAAGAGGCATGCGGTTTCGGAGAAAGCGAGCTCGGCGCGGCGAACGCACCGGAACACTGCCGTAACGGAACACTGCCGTAACGGAAGACTGGGGTGAAGAACGGGGGCAACCTGCGAATCATGCAGAACATACAGCGTGCGCGCGGCGGCAGCGTTTGCGATCTGAGGGGACAAGCACTCTGGGAAGAATAACCCGAGATCGCGAGCGGGGCCGATCGGCTTGCCGCCATCCCGCGACTCGGTGCCATGAGACCACAGCAAGATCGATGCCGCAAGCCGAGAACAACGAGTCTGAGGACTAAACCGCTGACACGACAAGGGTTGGAGCGCACGACGCTGCAAAAACGCCGCGGCGGATCGTGCGAAGCCGCACGACCCTTGAGGGGTCGTGCGCGGGCACCCCCCCGTCGCTCAGTACACTGTCGGCAAGACCACGAACCGAAGACCCGTCCGAGGCGTGGCGGGACCGACCGGAGTCGCTCCCGGCTGATCCGGGTCCTTCGGGTTGTAGTTCAGGTTGAACCGAACAAACAGCTTGACAAACGGATAATGCAGGCGCCGGATCCGGGTCCGGTCGCCCATCGCCGAGGTATCTTGGAGATCGTGCGTGAACCCCCGCAAGGCGCGCGGGAACCGATTCTCGTCCAGCCCGTTGGAGATCTTCGGATTCGAGGGATCGCGGTGAAACGCAAAACCGAACTGAACGTTGGCAACCGGAACGGCCGTGCCGTCATGGACCTCCCCCAGCCCCTCGTTGCCATCGGTGACGACTTCGAACAACTTGCGGATCACCTCCACGCGCGCGACGGACGTTTGCAGCGCCCCGTCCGCGACCCGAAGGAACAGCTCAGATGCAGAATGACCGAGAATCCTCCAGTCCCCCAGGTCGGTGCCCGAGGCGTCGAGCAAACGCGCTCTTAGACCCGTCAGCGACTGATCCGTCGGCAGCGGCGCTCCCGAGACACGGACAGTATGGACGGCTTCGCCGCGCACGCTGGCCGAACCCGTAGCCACCGATGCGACGGGCCAACGCGAACGGCCGCCGAAGCTCAGGACTTCGTGGACCAGGCGCCCCGTCTTCGGGTTCGTCGCAACATAGCCGGCTGCAGGCCCCGACGGGACCAGACCGGCAAAACGATAGTCCGGCCCGTAGTCCTTGTCCTTGCCCTTCTCATAGTTGAGCGGAAGGCTCGTCGTCGCCCGCACTCCGCTCAGACCCGCGACGATGCGGCGCACCGTCGCCCCCATCGCCAGCCAACGCGTCTCGTAGCGGGAAGACCGACCGAATGGTGGATCGACATAGGTTGGATCGGGTCGGATGTCGCCGCGCACGAGCCTCGCCACCTTGGCGGCTCCTTGCAGAGGCTTACCGAAGCTGTCGAGAATCCGGATGTTGTCATCCCGCACGGTCTTCGTCTTGTCGGCATCCAACGATCCCGCCGGGACCATCAACTGCACGATGCCCATCCCACCAAAACCGCCGGCGTTCGGAGCCGCCTCGGTGACGTTGGGGTACTTCTGCAGGCGACGATTGCCGTTGCCGCCAAAACCGGTGTTTCGGCCAAAGCTACCGTCGGCCGAGATCGCGAACGCTGCGTCGCCGTTGGCCCAGGTGCCGCCGTGCGCTTGGATCTCGATCCCGACGCCCGACATGAGGACCACCATGCCACCGGCACCACCGCCGCCGCCGCCGCCCTCTAGGCAGGATCCAGCAGACTGGCCGCCACCACCGCGCCCACCGTCGGCGGTGATTCGACCAGTCGCACCGATGAAGATCTTGCCGAGCGCCTTGACCACGAGGACCCCAGCGCCGCCGCCGCCGCCACCGCCCTTGGCATCATTGATGAACGCGGTCGGAGCACACGGCGCAGCCGGCGTACCAAACGTACGATCGCCGCCGCCACCACCACCACCACCACCAAGCGGCGCCTTGAGCTCGCCGACGACGACCTTGCCGGTTGCGTCGACGTTGCGCCCCCAGAAGTCGTTGGTCTGGTCCGCATCCTTGAACACCGTCGGGCCGGCCGCGCCGCCAGCGTAGGTTCCCGACGCGATCGTTCCAGGGCCACCCTGCCCATTGGTAGGCGGCGTGGTCAGGCCAAAATAGTCCGGGTCGCCACGGGTGGCGAGGCTGCCACCGCCACCGCCAGCGGCCTGACGACCCATCTCGCCGGGAGTACACGCCAGCCGGCCGCCCGTCCCTCCGCCGCGAGGACGCTGGAACGAACCAAAGCCGTCCTCCCCCTTGGGAGTCACGGCTGCCGGGTTGACGCTACCCTTGCCACCGTTGCCGCCGGTGCAGACTCCCTGTCCGCCGGCCGTCGGGAAGTTCGCACTCCTCAGCGTGTTGACCTGGTCGCCGTCACCGCCGTCGACGCTGAGATGACCGTTGACCCGCATCGATCCGTTGACGAGCCAGACCATCGGGTTGGTGCCAACACCGCGCACGGTCACATTCTCGCGAATCGTGACGTTCTGAAAACGGAAGATCCCGCCGCTAAACGAGAGCGGCGGCCCATTCGACGGCGTCAGCGTCACGAAGTCCGTGTTCGCGATGATCTCGGCGGACGTCGGCTCATAGTCAAACGGTGTGTCGGTGCCATCGAAATCGAACGTTGCGCGCAGCACCCCGTCCTCGATGCGCGCGACCGGATCCCGGAAGGGCGCGTCCGGGTCGAACAGATCGTCCGTCTCAAAATCCAAGACCACCGCGTCGAACTCTGCCGCGTACTCATCCTCGGTCCTGAACGATCCGTGCACGGAACTGTAGGACGAGTCCAAAACGTTCGACTCGCCGGCAATGTCCTGCAACTCGGCAGCTACGATGATGCGCACGGACGCGCCGTTGGGCAGGACGCCGTCCGGCCTCAGGATCACGGTCGCACCCAACGAACTATTGTCAGACATCTCGACATCGGCCGGTATCCAGCGATCCTTGCCGAGTTCGGGGTCGTCGTACTCGAGATAGATGCGCCCCTTCCGCCGCGTCTTGAAGTCGATCGGGTCGAGGCTCTGACGAACGGGGACGTTTGAGGACTGTGGATTGAGCGGTTGATCGAACCGCAGCGCGATCTCGACAGGAACGCCGCCCAACGTGTTCAGACTGACGCGATCCCCGACCAACGGCGTGATGACTGTCGACGCAACGCGCGGCCCCCCGCGAGACGTATCGAGGAAGAGTTCTCGCGCAGTGGTTCCGGTCGCAGTCTGAAACCGGAGGGCCTTGACTGGCGAGTTCGCCGAGAGGCCGCGCCCCGACTTGTCGCGCAACGCCGGTGCCTGCGAGTTGGACGCTGAAACCAGACTGACCAGGTAGTCGCGCGCCGGCCGGAACCCACCGTTCGTGAACGTGTCGTTGGTAGGGAGCTTCGGCACGAACTCGAGAATCCTCGGGTCCACGACGTTGTCACCATCGCGCCCGTAGCGGAACAAACCGACGACCTGCTCCGGCACCGGGTTGCCGGACGCGTCGCGCGGAAAAAACGCGACCGAGTTGAACGTCGCAGTGTTGAGATCCACGGGATTCGAGAAGAAGAACTTGACGCTCTGATTCAGGAGCAGGCGTGCGTTGTTCGTGGGTTCCGTCTTCAGGACGACGAAGGCACCTCCGCCAACGGTCCCGGGCGAAGAGCCGCGTCCGCAGGCCAAGAGTAGGATCCCAGGAAGGATCATCGCCAACGTCGATCGCACGGATCGGCAAGAGAATCGATGCGGAATCGCTACGCTCATCGGACATCTCCAGGAATGCGATACGTGAGATAGAAACTGTCAAGACTCGCGGCCCTCGGCGGATTGGAGGCCACGTTGTTCACGAACGTGATCCGCGCGTTCAGCAGGCGCACCTCGCGCGGCAGCATCGCAAAGCGCTTGAGCCAGTCCGCATCGACCAAGTCGTCCGGATCCTCGGTGTAGCGCGTCAGCTTGGTCGTATGTGCAAACGTCCGCCAGCCGGTCCGCGTGATGTTGGCAACGCGCACGTGCGCGTCGCCGGCCACACGCGGATCGAAGAACGCAAACTTGCTCCCGGGGCCACGGTTTGGACCAGCGGCCGCCCGAAACTCGGCCTTGACGTTCGTGCCGGCCGGCTGCGCCGACGACGGGGGATCGAATCCCCATTCGAACTGCGGCACGGAACTCGGCGCCATGACATACGGCCCCAGACGCGGGTCGCCACCATAGTCACGCTGCTTCGCGGCATGCGGATCGGACAGGTCAAGGAAGCCGAACGTCGCCACCGACACCCGCTTGATGAAGTCAACCCGCCCCCAATAGGACACCGGGTCGCCCGGTGGAGTCGGCTGATTCAGGGTCGGATTCCAGCCGCCCTGCGCAATCGTCGCCGTATCGGGGGAGACCGGGAGCCGCCTCGAACCGTCGAGACGGCCCGCGCTGTAGACACGCCAGAACGGTTGCGGCCAGAGTCGCCCCACGGGTTGCGAAGTCACAACCAACGACACCTGGAGGCCGTTGGCGCCGGTAGCCAAGCCGGGACTGTTGCGCGGCAGGTTCGCGTTGTCCGGAAAGATGCCGATGTCGACGAGCAGCGGCAACGCGATCGCCCCCACGCGTCCGTCCTCGGCAGGATTCCAGTTGCGGTTGTTCCAGAACCCGGTTGCAAACGGGCTGAGAACCCGCGCGTCTCCATCCCCGCCGCCGAGCATTTCGAGTCGCTCGTCACGCCACGTGAAGCGCGGCCCTTGCAACGCCGGATAGGGAAGCATCGTATTCGTACCGGTCGGATCGACCGCCGTGCGCGTCCCATCGATGAGGAGTTGAGTCTCGGGGACGACGACCGTAGGCGGTTGACGATCCTCGATGCCGACGGTCCCGACGCGTCGCCCATTGGACGCGAGCTTCGAACGCAGGTAGTTCTCATCGAACTCCCGCCACAGCCCAGAACGCGGATAGGCAGGCAGCGAGTTGCCGTCGATGCACGGCGACGGACGTCGCTCACAGTGTCCAAGCGAGATCCGCAGCCGATCGAACACGTCATAGAGCACGGCCGTCCTCCCACCGCCACTCTGGAACGGGGCCCACCACAGGGCTTCGACGTCGAGGTTCATGTCCACCGGATCGGTCCGGGACAGGGACAGGTCGATCTCGCGCCACACCGTCTGGAGTCGGCACCCATGCGGGTTGTGTGGATTGAGGATGCGCCCCGAGAACGGCGTGGCGCCGGTCAGCGCGGTGGTCTCACCCGGACCGCAGAAGGCAAGCGGCGGATTC
>CAYSWE010000088.1:7291-12549 GCA_964434515.1 uncultured Phycisphaerales bacterium
TGCGGTCGTCCACCCACGAAGTCAGGCGCGACGTCGGCCGTCCTGAGAGACGACCGCGATCGTAGATGACCGAGCCGAAGACATCCGGAAGCGAGTCCGCGTCGGTGTCTTCGTCTTCGTCTCGCGCCAAGAAGCGTCGCGCAATCGAAACGACGCGATTGTTGGGAAACCGACGAACCCCACCGTCCGAATGAATGTCGAGATAGAAGGGGATCGACACGGAACGGCGCGCGGTGTTCGCGAACTGGAAGTCGATCGGGTTTCCCGCGAAGTCACGGATTCCGTTGAGCCCACCGACCAGGTGCACGTAGTACGGATACTTGTGTTTGGGAGCCGAGCGCATGGCATCGTCCAGGTAGAGGCCGAGCGGCGGAGTCGTCCGGAACGCCGTCCGGGAACCATCGGCGTCGCGGACCTCGGAGACGATCAGGTGGGCTGTGCCGCGTTTCGCGTCGAGCACTTCCGTGACATCGCCGGACGTAGCGAGGATCAGCGAATCGAACGGTCGCACCGAAGTCGGATCGACGGGCTTGGTGAACTCGACGACGACCGACGCTCGCGGCGCCACGTTCTCGTTGAGCGCCACAACCGCCTTGCCGGGCTCCGGCCGCGGCTTCGGACTGAAGCGAACGAAGTTGAGGATCCTGTCCTTCTCGGCATGGAACTCCGTCCGCAAGACGACGAGCGGCGCATTCCGAAGCAGCCAGGCCTCGCGCTCGCGCTGGCTGGTCGGATAGTCCGGATCCGAAGCGGGGTCGAGTTTGGCGAACGCCGCCGCGTCGCGGATCAGAACCATCACATGCTGGCGCTCGGGGCTTCCGAGGTCGTCCTCGGGGTCACGAATGACTTCCGCGTTCGCTAGGACTTTCGGATTCGTCCCTCGCGAGTAGAGCGTCAATACATCCCCACGATCGATCTCGTGCACGATCCCTGCCTTGTAGAGCAATACGCGCTGATCGAGCGGGCCACGCAGTTCGACACGCTCGAGCCGCATCGGCAGGTTGCCGGCAATGCGCAGCGCGGTCGTATCCCGGGCGTAGCCATTCGCGGTCGCGATGTTGGAGTCCGTGCGATTCGCCGAGCGGAAGTCCCGCACGATCGACTCCACCCCCTCGAGGTTCGTACTGACGAGGCCATTCGCCCGTCCCCGCGCGCGCAGCCCTCGGATCCGAAGGTTCCCGGCCAGCGCACAGGCGAGGCGCATGTTGGCGCCGCGAGAGTCGGGGCTCTCCGGCATTCCGTCGGGGTTGTTCGGCAACCCGAACTGCGGCCCCTCTCGACGCAGCAACACAGGATCGAGCACGATTGCGTCACCCTTGTAGGCAATGCGCGTCGGCACGAGGCGGAAGTCGCCGGTCGACGAGCTATCCGTCGGATCGCCGATGATCTCGAGCAGCTGTACGGCGCGAGGGTTGCGAATCCCGACGGCACGACCCGCATCATCGTGCTCGAGAAAGAAGTCCTCTTGGAGACCGAGGTCTTTGCTGAACGTCAGGCGGAGCGCCGTGTTGCGCGGGACGACGGAGAACGGCGTCAGCGGGGCGCTGCGTGCCGTGGCTGCGGCAGTGACCACGACGAGGTGATCGTCGAGCGCCTCGAACGCCGCCCGAAACTGCGCGGACGCGAGGTCGCGTGGGATTAGGAGTCGTGGCTGCAGGGTGTCAGGCTCGGCCGAGATGAAGTCGTAGACGACCTCGGCGTCCGTCTTTCTACTGTTGCCATCGCGCTCGTCCTGAACCTCCGATCCAATGAGCACATCACGCTCGAACAACTCCACAACATTCCGGCCAGCGATCGGCCGATAGCCATAGACATCCACGAGCCGTCCCGCCTCGACCCGCACCAAATCGATGTCCGACTGTGTCGTCGCCCCGGGACCGGAGCTACCCGAGCACGCAGCAAGAAAACCAATGAGTGCGCCGTTTAGGGCCCACGCGAACGATCGACCGTGCCGTCGAACCATGTCTTTGCAATCCTCGGGAAGGTGGTACGCACCGGTAGCGCAACGCGATACGGGCGCCCGACCTCGCCTAGCCGAAACCGGGGCTGACAAACGGGGGCACGTTCCTGCATTGCAAACGCGAGGCCAACGGCCAAACCAGCGCGGCCGCGGGGTCTACGCCACAAGAAGACGCGCATCGCGTGCGCGTCCGCTCGACGAGTGAGCGCTCCCTAGGCGAGACTCAGTCCTGGCCGAAGCCTGCCGCCTCGGCCTGGGCCTCGTCCGCAAAGTAAACGCGCCGATCCGGGCGGATGCGGGCCGCGTCCGCAGCGTTTCCGCGGTGCAGTCGCTTGGACGACTGATGCCCGACGAGGCGGGGCTCCACTTCCCAGCCGCAGAACACACAGCGGAGCAGCGGCGGGATCTCACGCAGAATCGCGAACTCGGGCGGAACATAGCGAACGGCGTCGCTATTCGTAACACAACGACGATTGGCACAGCGCAGACCGACGCTCGAGCAATAGCGCAGGCTGGAGCTCCGCTCGGCGTGGACCGGCCCGAGATCGACGCGCCCGAGCAGAAACGCGAGCAGGGCCATTCGGATGGGCACGCCCAGAGCAGCTTGGCGAAAGTAGACCGCGCGCGGATCACCGTCGAACTCGTAGCTGATCTCGTCCACACGCGGCAACGGATGCATAACACGCGTCTCGCGGAACCGAGGCTGCGTGAACTGGCTTGGAGCAAGCGACGGATACCGCTGTGATTCGGTCCCGGCGTCACTCTCGTGACGCTCACGTTGCAGCCGTGTCATGTAAATCGCATCGATCGAATCCACGTGCTGCGGCGTGATGCTGGTGAACAGCGACTGCTGGTGTGGTTTGTGCGGCGTCACGTAGACAGCGTCCTTCTCCGCGGAGATGCCGGGGAGATCCCCGACCTCGGCGCGCGAGACTTCCGCCCCCCAATCACGCTGCATCCGTTCGAGCACACTGCGCGGAATCTCGAGGCCTGGGAACGGGACGCATGCGATCGAGGCGCCAAAGCGCGCCAGCGCGAACGCGAGTGAGTGGATCGTGCGCGAGTGCTTCAGGTCGCCGGCGAGCACGACCTCTAGCCCCTCGATCCGGCCCTTTTCTTTCCAAAGCGTGTACAGGTCGCACAGCGTCTGCGTCGGGTGCTCATGGGCACCATCGCCCGCATTGATGACCGGGACCTCGGCGTAGCGCGCCGCGACGCGTGCCGCGCCCTCGTCGGAGTGCCGCAGAACGATCAAGTCGGCATAGCGCCCGCCGACAACGCGGACGGTATCCGCGAGGCTCTCCCCCTTGGCCGCGCTCATGACATCGCCCTGCGTTGCAGAAATCACGCCACCACCCAGACGCAGCATGGCGGACTCGAACGACAGACGCGTGCGCGTCGACGGCTCGAAGAACAGGGTCGCCAAGATCGAACCTGCGCACGTCGCCGTCCAAGCCGTCAAGTCCTCGTTGTATTCGTCGGCAAGTCGAAACAGGTTCAAGATCTCCGCGTTGCAGAGATCGTCGATAGAAACAAAGTCGCGCTTTGCTTCGGTATACGCCAGGTTCCCCCGACTCGATTCCGGACTCGAGACCATGAGGTACGGATCGTCGAACGAACGGCGCCTCGCGTCAACCGCCAGTTTCGAGGTGATGGCAAATGCCGAGGCGATGCAGCGACCGCTCGGCCTCCCCCGGATCCCTCCGATCGAGCGCTTGTGCAAGGGACATGAGCAGCGGCCGCTGCCGCGGATGCACGAACGCGGCCTCCAAGTCGGGCTCGGTGCAGCGCGCGCGCTCCAATAGCAAGCGGCCGATGGCAGCGCGCGTCGCGGAGCGGTCCCGCGTCAGATCAAACGCTGGCAGTGGCGTTTGGAGTGAGGGAACGAGATCGGCATGCGTCAGGACTCTGAGTGTCGGTTCCGCAGCCGGCCCCGCCACGACGCCGGTTGCTCGCGTGACCCAGACGACGACATCGGCGGCGCCGGCAACGACGCGCCCGGCCTCGACCGCAGCCGCATCGAGCGACCCGACCTCCCCACAGGGCTCACCCGCGGTATCCACGAGATGGACCGGCCAGCCGTCGATCTCGATGAGTTCCTCGATGGGATCCCGGGTCAGCGCCGCGGACGGTCCGGTCCGCACGCGCTCCCGCCCGACGAGAAGATTGAAGAGCGTCGACTTCCCAGCGTTCGTCGGACCACGCAACACAACGCGCAGCGGATTCCAGAGCCGCACCAGCCTGTCCCCGCACTCCACTGCAGCCCAGACGCGTGCGGCGCTCAAGGCTGCAGGTGTCGTGAGAAGCTCGAGTAGGCCCCCGGGCGCGAGTTGGGCCAATGCGTGCAAAAGGCCGAGCCGCGTCGGGGCCGACGCGGCCCGCGCCAACACCTCGGCGCGCAGCCCTCCGTAGCCTTGTGGCGCAGCGTCGCAGGAGCCACGCCGGGAGGTGTGGCGGTCACCACCGAGGGCGTCCAACAGCCGACGCGTAAGCAGTGGATTGCCGTGGATGTGGAGTTCGACACCGGCGTCCGTGGTCAACACGAGAGCTCGCTCGCGGGTTCCGTCGGCGAGCGTGAGCGTTCGCAAGACGGGAACGTCCGCCCTCGGCATTGCGGTGAGACCGATCTGCCCGAGCAACGCCGCGGGGTCCGCGCCGACGACACGCACGACAGCGATCGCTGCCTCGCCAAGCGAGCTCAGGAGTTCTGCGTGTGCCACGCGCGACCGAGTGCGAAGAGTCCGGCGTGGATGAGCCCGGGCGCATCCATGCCCGATGCACACGCCTGCCGTGCGCGCGCACCATCGGTCCCCGTGAAGACGAGCTCGAATACGCCGACGTTCGCGGCAACCAACCGCGTGCTGGCGTCCTCGACCAGACCACGCACAAGTCCGTCCCAGCCGGCCGCAAGGCCGACCGCGAGGTTGGCAGCCGTCGTCCGTGGGATTGCCGAATCACTTGGGGGCGCCCCACCCAAGTCGGACGCCAACGCCGGCGCTGCCAGGCTGAGGGCACGCGCCAGCGTCTGGCGACCCGCGGAGATCGCCAGACCTCGCATGCTCCCGCAACGGTCCACATGGGTCAGCGTGAGCGCAGTACCACAGTCGACCACGCGACTCGGCCCGAACGTGGCGAGCGCGCCCCTGCAGGCCAACCGGCGATCCTGGCCAAAGTCGGCCGGGTCGTCGTAGACCACGGTGCCCCAGCTCACAGTCGCGTCGCCAACCCAAACAGGCTCGAATGGCAACCAGCCGTACGACCGCGCACACCCGCGCGCCGCGGCGCCAAAGACGGCATC
>CAYSWE010000089.1:0-12521 GCA_964434515.1 uncultured Phycisphaerales bacterium
GCGCCGCAATCGTGCGCACATGCGTTGAGAATGGTGCCGCCTACTGGCCGATGGCCACCAGCACGAGTGCTGGTGAGGCTCTGCGGAAGTTCTGCCTCGCGAGGGCCGGCGGGACGCGTCGATAGGCGGTGCCGCCGCTGGCGCTCGCTGAGTTTGCCCCACAAGCGGTCGGAGAAGCTTGGTCGCGATCTCCATGGTCGGGTCCATCGTGGCATGGAGCCTGCTCGTGAGGTCCAATCGCTACGCCGGCGCGGCGCTCGCGGCCCTTGGTTCTGCGAGTCCGGGCCGACAGGCAAGTCGGGCTTGGTGACGGCGTCGGTCAATGGGCTGGACCGGAACCAGTGCATGCGGATCCAAGCGGCGAACAGCGGCAACATCGTGCTGACGAACTCCGTGCCGATCGCATTGAAGAAGGGGCGCGAATACGTCTTCACAGGTGACATGCTTGTGAGGGGGAGCTACAACGTTCCGAGTGTCCAGGTCGCACTCAGCGACTCGAAGGGGCGTGTTCTACTCATTGGCGGAGGCATTGACGACGGTCGCTTCGAGTTGATATGGAGAGGGCAAATGCCTCGAGACGGGAACTACACGCTGTCCATCACCCTCTTCCGCCCAGACCCTCAACCCACGATCTGGATCGACAACGTCAAACTCCGCCCGGCGATCCCGAACACTCCACTCATGCAGTTCTCTGGCAATCGTGTCAAGGGCAAGCCCAACTCGCTGAACATCTGGGGACGCCCGAACAGCTTCGCGGTCCTGCTGCTCTCCGGGAGCGGCTTTGCCAAGAGTCCCTTCCGCGTCGCCCCCTGCGGCGGCTATTGGATGTTGCAGGCGCCGGTCTTTGTCATCTTCTCGACGGTCCGCATCCCGACGTCCGGCAATGTCGCGACGCTCATGCAGATCCCTGCCGCCGTGGGGGGCCAGGCACTCTATTGGCAGGCGGTCGACGTTGGTGTCTCGGCCAGCAAGCTCGGTTGCGGCTTTTCCTGCCCGACTCGCTACGGCTTCTTCTGAGCCGGCCGCGTTTCTAGCGCTTGGATCCAGGCCGGCTCGTCGGCTTGGGCTGCGAACTCGTGCCGGACCGGAACCGCTTGGCTAGCTCCGGGTAGCCCTTGGCGGCGAGTTCGTCTGCCGGGATGAAGCGCAAGGCTGCCGAGTTGATGCAGTAGCGTAGGCCCGTTGGTTTGGGCCCATCGCGGAACACATGGCCGAGGTGGGAGTCGGCCTGCTTGGAGCGTAACTCGGTGCGCGGGTAGCCGAGTCGTTGGTCCGTGTGTTCGACGATGCTGGTCGCGCGGAGCGGCCGCCAAAAGGATGGCCAGCCGGTGCCGGATTTGAACTTGTGCTCGGAGGAGAACAGGGGCTCGCCCGAGACGATGTCGACGTAGATGCCCTTGCGCTTGTTATTCCAGTAGCGGTTCTTGAACGGTGGCTCGGTGCCCGCTTCCTGAGTCACGCGGTACTGCAGGTCGGTGAGTCGCTTGCGCAGCTCGGCGCGCGGCGGCTTGACGAACGGCTTGTGCTGGGTGGCCCTCTCCTTGGCTAGCTCGTCGGCCCAGACCCGAGCCAGAAAGCCCTCGCGGCCCGAGGCCCGGCGGTAGCCGTGATAGTGTTCCGGGTTCTTGATGTGGTAGTCCTGGTGATAGATCTCTGCTGGCCAAAACCGGATGTAGTCGGTGATCTCCACGGCGATGGGCTTGGCGAAGCGACCCGACTTGGCGAGCGCGCGTTTGGATTGCTCGGCGACCTTCCGCTGTTGTTCGTCATGGACGAAGATTGCTGGTCGGTACTGCCGGCCGCGGTCGTGGAACTGGCCGCCACCGTCGGTCGGATCCATGCTGCGCCAGTACGTCTCGAGCAGCTTGGCGTAGCTGATTTTCTTGGGATCAAACACGATCTGCACGCTCTCGGCATGCCCGGTCCGGCCATGCGATACGGTGCCGTAGTTGGGGTTCGTTTCGGTTCCGCCGCAGTAGCCGGCTTGCACCGAGCGCACGCCGGGGAGGGTTTCGAACGGCCCCTCCATGCACCAGAAGCAGCCACCCGCGAAGGTCGCCACGCGCTCGCCTTGGCGTGGCACGACGAGCTGCGCCATCTTGGTGGACTGCTGGGAGGCCTGTGCCTGAACGACCCATGCGGCGAGGCCGATCGTGCCGGCGACGAGCAGGGTTCCGAGGATTGGTCTGAGGGACATGCCTCCATCCTACGCGGAGTCGCGGGCTTTGTTTCGGTCGGTTTTGCGGCTGCGGTGTCCCTTGTTGAGGGGAGGTCCGTTGGAGGTCGGATGCGAAGAACCGAAGCGGGAGCGCGGCTCAGGCTCTGCGAGGCGAATGTTCAGGCACGCTCACGAGCGTCCGCCGCCATATTCGCGTTCTTGTTGACTCGGCTCTACTGCGCCGGGGTCGGGAGCGAGGCGGTCGGGAGCGAGGCGGCCGGGCGTGTCGTGCAGCTCGAGACGGTGCGGCTCGACCCGCGGCACGTCGAGTGGCGACAGCTCGCGCTGATCCCCTCGGTCGGCCCGGCCATCGCGCGGCGGGTCGTCCGCGCGCTGCGGAGTTCGTCCGGGACCGACGCGTCGCTGCGCGATCGGCTGGAGCGGGTCCGCGGGGTTGGTCCGCGTTTGCTCGAGGTACTGCTGGCGCAGTTCGAAGTCCCGGATCGCGCTGGCGGAGCGGCGCACTCGGGTCGATGATGCGCGCGCCAATGGAAGCTCCAACCGAACTGACCGCCGACGTTCTCATGCCGTTGGTCCGCCTCGCGCTCGAAGAGGACCTTGCTGACGTCGGCGACATCTCGTCCGCGGCCGTTGTGCCCACCGATACGTTGGCGCGGGGACGCATCTTCGCAAAACAACCGGGCGTACTCGCTGGCGTGGCGGTCGCCGAGGCGACCTTCCGTGCGGTCGACGACTCGGTGGAGTTCTTCGACGTGCGCCGCGATGGCGCGTCATTCGAGGTCGGGGATGGGATCCTCGGCGTGCGTGGCACGGCGCGAGGGTTGCTCGCCGGCGAGCGCACCGCGCTCAACTTCTTGCAGCGCTTGAGCGGCATCGCGACGCGGACGCGTCAGTTTGTCGACGCGCTCGGCCCAACGTCCGCGGTCGTGCTCGAGACGCGCAAGACGACGCCGGGGCTGCGGGTTCTCGAGAAATACGCTGTGCGACAGGGTGGCGGCACGAATCATCGAGTCGGCCTGTTCGATGCGGTCATGCTCAAGGAGAACCACTTCGCGCTCGCCGGCAACGGTGTTTCGCCGGCCGGCTACCGAGCGACGGTCGAGCAGGCCGTGGCGGCCGAGGCCGCTCGTGGAGGCGGCGGCCCAGTGATCGTCGAGGTGCGCGACCTCGCCGAGGCGCTCGCCGCCTTCGATGGGGGGGCAGACATTCTGCTGCTCGACAACATGACGCTTGCGCAGCTCAGGGAGGTGGTCGCGCGCGTTGGTGAACGGAACGCCTCGACCGGGCGCCAGGTGCTGCTCGAAGCCAGTGGCGGTGTGACGCTCGAGACTCTCCGACAGATTGCCGAGACGGGCGTGGACCGGATCTCGGTCGGCGCTCTGACGCACTCGGTTCCGGCCATCGATCTCAGCATGCTGGTCGACGAGGTGCGCTCTTGAGCGCGCCGGCCGGGGCGCGAGTTCGTCCGATCTTCCTCGTGCTGGCTGCCGCGTGGGCTTGGGTGATCTGGCACTTGACCACGGGCCAGGTCGATTCCTCGCCGTCGCCCTTCTCGGTGCGATTGGTCTGGAATGGCGCGCACGCGTTTGTGTTCGGCGTTCTGGCGTTCCTGCTGCTCGAGGGCACTCCGCGGCGCTGGTGGTGGGTGGCGCTCCTTGTGTGTTCGGCCTACGGCGCGTTCGATGAGTGGTATCAAGGCTTCGTCCCGGGCCGCGAGCCGGACGTCGTCGATTGGTTGAGCGATACGCTCGGAGCCACCCTCGGATGGACCGCCGCGCGGCTCGTGCAGGCCGTGCCTGGACAGCGCGTGCCGCTTTTCTGGCGTTTCGTTGCGGTCGGCGTTTTGTGCTTTCTGTCGGCGCTGTGGACGACGCTCTGACGTACCCCTGTCTTCCGTTCGGGACAAGTTCTTGCCCGGACGCCCTGCAGACCAGCGGTTTACGCTTGGCACGCATTGTGCCTCTCCTCGGATCAGTTCCATGAAAGGAGAAGTTGAGATGCGCCGTTTTCTGAGCCTCTGTCTGCTTGCCGCTGCCACCCTGATTCCCGCGAACCTGGGGACTGCGCAGTTCCGTTCGCCCCGCGTTCGGATCGTCACGCATCGCCGTGTTCCGCACCGTGTCCGCGCCGTTCGTCCGCCGGTCGTGACCGTCGGTCACCACGACTATGGCCATCGGCGTCGCTACCGTCGCAGCCATCGCTCGCGGGGCTACTGGAAGATCGTGGTTGAGCGCGTGTGGTGTCCGGCGGTCTACGAGTGGCGCCGGGATTCCTGCGGCCGCTACTACCGTTATTGCGTGCGTCGCGGTTACTACGACTCGGTCGAGCGCCGCGTGTGGGTCGATGGTTGTGGCGACTGATGCGGCGAGACGCGGTCGAAAGTGAGGAGTTCTTGTTGCCCGGGCCCTAAGATCATCGGGATGAGCGACACGCAGCTGCCTGGCTCCTCCTACGAAAACCCGCTCGTGACGCGATACGCAGGGCGCGCGATGCGGGAGTTGTTTTCGCCGCGGCGTCGGGCGCTGGCTTGGCGGGACCTGTGGATTGCGTTGGCGCAGACGCAGCACGAACTCGGCTTGGGCGTCACTGAGGCGCAGCTTGCCGAGCTGCGGGCGAAGCGCGAGGAGATCGACTTTGCGCGCGTCGCCGAACTCGAGCGCGATCTGCGTCACGACGTCATGGCGCACGTGCTGCACTATGGCGAACTGTGTCCGGGGGCCAAACCGATCTTGCATCTGGGCGCAACGTCGTGCTTCGTGACCGACAACGCCGATCTGATGCTGTATCGCGAGGCGCTGACCGGTGTCGAGAGTCGGTTGATCGCCGCGATCGCCGCGCTGCGTCAGCAGGCCATCGCGCATGCCGAGCTTCCTTGCTTGGCCTACACGCACTTTCAGCCGGCGCAACCGACGACGCTGGGCAAGCGCGTGTGCTTGTGGTTGCAGGATCTGGTCTGGGACTTGGATCAGGTCGTGCGGATCGCGCATGAGCTGCCGATGCGCGGGGCCAAGGGGACCACGGGGACGCAGGCGTCGTATCTCGAACTGTTCGACGGGGATCATGCCAAGGTGCGCGCGCTGGACCAGCGCGTAGCACAGCTGCTTGGCTTCGAGCAGGTAGTCGCCGTGTCGGGCCAGACCTACTCGCGCAAGATCGACCACGACATCCTCGCGTTCCTTTCCGGCGTGGCGCAGTCGGCGGCGAAGTTCGCGGTCGACATGCGACTCCTCAGTCACGAAGGCGAACTGTCCGAACCGTTCACCGACAAGCAGATCGGGTCCAGTGCGATGGCCTACAAGCGCAACCCGATGCGCACCGAACGGATCTGTTCGTTGGCTCGTCTGGTCCAGTCGATGGCGTTGACCGGCGGCCTGACCGCGGCCAACCAATGGCTCGAGCGGACGCTCGACGACTCCGCGATTCGCCGAGTCTCGTTGCCGGAGTCGTTTCTCGCCGTGGACGCGTGCCTGATCCTCGTCGCCAACGTCGCGCGTGGTATGCAGGTGTTTCCCAAGATGATGCAGCGCCATCTCGACGAGCACCTTCCTTTCCTCGCCACCGAGACGATCCTCATGGAGGGCGTGCGCGCCGGTGGCGATCGTCAAGACCTGCACGAGAAAATCCGCCAGCACGCCGTCGCCGCCGCTCGCCGCATGAAGGATGAGGGCATTGCCAACCCGCTTGTGGAGGTGCTCGAGAACGATCCGGCGTTTGCATTCGCGCACGGTCGCATTCGGGACCTGCTCGATGCGCGTCGCCTGGTCGGTCGCGCGCCCGAGCAGGTGCATGAGTTCCTGACCGAGGTCGTCGACTATCGCCTCGTGGGACGCGACGTGGATGCGACCGACGAGGTCCGCGTCTAGAAACGTGCCAAAAAACCGCCGGTCAGCGCGAACTGCTCGCCAGCTGCTCGAGCAGCCGGTTGGCTTCGGTGACTTCCGGTGAGTCGAACGGTCGCTTGGTCAGCCGCAGGAAGTTTTGCAGGTCTTCGCGGGCGGCCGCGGTCTGGTCGAGCTTCATGGCGCAGCGCGCGCGGTTGTAGTAGCCGGCTGCGCGGGTCGGGTCGATTTCGAGCACGCGGTCGAACTGCTCATGCGCCCGCTGAAACTCGTTCATGCTGTAAAGCAGCGTTGCGTAGGTTCCTCGAAAGGCCCGCTCGCGCGCCTTGAGTTCGGCGAGCGTGCGCCGGGCGAAGCGTTCTTGTTCGACGTCCTGCGTGATGGTGAGCATGACCTTGTAGTGCTCCTGCCGCGCATGGTTGGCGTCGAGGTAGGTCTTGGCGCGCTTCGCTGCGACCTCGAGCTGCTTGCGCTTCGCCTCGCCTTTGAGGTCGACTGCGTAGTCGGTTTCGAGGATGAAGAGTCGCTCATACGCGGGGAATGCGCCGCCGTCCTCGCGGTCGAGCAGCATCGTGTAGTAGCGCCGCGCATCGGCGAGGTGTGCGTGAAACTCGCGCATCTTCTCCTCGGCTTGCGCGAGCTTCGTGACGCGGGTTTCCGCTGGCGTCTCCTGGATGTCCGCCGCCTTGTGCAGCCGAAGCGCCTCGCGTCTACGCAGCTGGTAGAGGCCTTGGTGGGCTTGGCCGAGTCCCAGCCAGAGGCGGTAGTCCTGGGAAGACTCGCTACGCATGCCGCGCATGCGGTCCAAGACGGCGAGCGCTTTGGTGAACAGCTCTGGATGGGAACGGCTCTCTTGCAGAAGCACCCACCCCTCGAGCAGGTTCAGTTGGTAGTGGTCCGGATCCGCTTGGAGGCCGCGCTCGACCTGGTTCATGGCACGAACGTAGTCTCTTCCCTTGTAGTAGGTTCGCGCATTGTTGTAGAAGGCGTCGGCGGTGGCCTTGTTCTCGGAAGACACGCCCATACATCCGGTTAGCAGGCCGAGCAGGACGACGGGGACTGCGGTTCTCATCGCGTTGCCTCTGTGGAAGGGCTGCGGCCAATCGGGGACGGTGCTGGCCAGAGGCCTCAGGCTAGCCCGAGCCACCCTCCAGGCCCATGGGAAAACGGTGGCGGTCGCGGTTAGGATGCCCGCCGAGGACACTTTGTGATCGCAACGACGCTCGTCTTGGTCTGCCTGACGCTCTTCCTGGGCAGTAGCCTGTACTTCCACTGGCGCGGCCGGCTCCGCTTCACGCTGCGCCGGCAACTCGGGGACTATTCGACGCTGCTGGCGCCCTACAATGCCTTCGCTTGCATGCGGACCGAGGGCGGGAGTCGTCCGGTGCATGAGTTGAGTCGCTTTCCGGGACTCCAGCTGCTGCGCGACCATTGGCAGGAGATTCGCGACGAGGCGCTCGCGCTCAGCGCCACTGGCCAGGTCAAGAAGGCGGACCAACAGGACGACTTGGTGTTCTACTCCTTCATGAAGCGCGGCTGGAAGCGCTTCTACCTCAAGTGGTATCGCGGCGCGGTGCCGTCGGCGCGCCGGCTCTGCCCGCGCACGGTCGAGCTTCTCGAGCAGACCGGGTGTGTGAATGGGGCCATGTTCACGCTGCTGGAGCCGCACAGTCGCCTCGGCAAACACCGCGACCCGTTCGCCGGCACCTTGCGCTATCACCTTGCGTTGTCGACTCCCGGCTCAGAGGACTGTTGGATGCGGCTCGATGACACGCGCTACGTGTGGCACGACGGTGAAGATTTCTTGTTCGATAGCAGCTACGTGCACAGCGCACACAACAAGACCGACCAGCCGCGACTGGTGCTGTTCTGCGATGTCGAGCGGCCCATGTGCGGACCGATCTCGGGCGCCATCAACGGTTTTGTCATCCGCCATATCGTTCCGCTGACGCAGGTGCGCAACCTGCCCGGTGATCCGATTGGCCTCGGCAACCGCGTGTTCGCTGGGCTCAAGCCGCTGCGTCTGGCGATTCAGGCGCTGAAGAGCGCCAGCGCGCCGGCCTACTACGCACTCAAATTTGGTGCGGCCGTGGCGGTCGTTTGGTTGCTGGTCGCGGCTCTGCGATCCTAGCCCGAACTCAGCGAGCGCGCATCCGCCGCTCGACCTCGTCCCAGTCGATGTGGCTGGCGAACGCCGCGACATAGTCGGCCTTGCGGTTTTGGTAGTCGATGTAGTACGAATGCTCGTACACATCGACGACGACCAGCGGCACGCCAAACCACGCGGGTCCGTCGTCATGGGAATCGGTGGCGATGTTGTAGAGCTTGTCGTTGACCGGATGATGCGCGAGGACGGCCCAGCCGCGACACGACTTCGCCGCCGCGTCGAAGTCTTCGATCCAGCGGTCGAGGCTTCCGAAGCGTCGTTCGATCGCCTTCCGCGCTGCGTCCCCCGGGGTAGTCTTTTCACCGGTCATCCCGGCGAAGTAGAGCTCGTGCAGGACGACGCTGTTTGCCTTGGCGATGCGCTTGCGGTGGTCGCCGGTCGGCGTCGCGTCGAGTCGCGTGAATCCCTTCAGGGCACCGCCATAGTGCGAGTCGTGGTGCCAGCGAAGCTGCTCTTTGGACAGGAAACCGGCGATCTCGGCGTGCGGCAGCGGCACCGGCTTGCCGGTCACGAGGCCTGACTTGCTGCGAACCTCCTGGGGCGCGCGCCGCCGCGAACTCAGCGCGATGCCGGCAGCCGGCATACCAAGAAGAAGGGATCTTCTGGAAAGACTCATCGTTTGCCTCGCATGTGGATGTTGTTCTTACGTGGGCCCTTGCGTCCCGTGCTTCGGCCCCGAGTCGAGCAGCCGTGCGAGGCGCTCTCGATCCAGCACCACGCGCAGCGTCTTGGACCGGAGCACCTCGACGCGGCCCGCCGGAAACCCCTTGGGCTTGCGGACGTGCTTGCGCGGTGTGTAGAGCACATCGCCCACCGGCCGACCGCGCGCCTTGCTGAACCATAGCGCCAGCGTGCCGGCGTCGAGCAGGCTCTCGAGCGAGGCTGTCTTGCCGCGGTCCAAGCGGATGACGACGTGACTCCCGCCATGGCCGCCGGCGACGTGCAGCCAGATGTCGTTGCCGCGAGCCAGCTGCACGGTGAGCTTGTCATTGTCGGTGCGTCCACGTCCGACCCAGATCGGGTAGCCCTCGATCGAGCGGAACTCATGGTAAGGGCGCCGCGGCGCAGGCTTGCGCTCGCGGCGCGGTCGCGCTTGTCGCGGGCGCGCGAGTTTGACGACCTGGGTAGCGAGGTTGCGCAGTGCTGCGCCGTCCTCCGCGGCCAACGCTGCGTCCACGGCCGCACGCAGCTCCTCGACCTGGGCGAGCTTGCAGCGCGCCGCGTCGAGCTGTTCTTGGGTGTGCTTGGCCCCGGCTTCGAGCCGCTTGGCGCGATCGAAGCGGCGCTCGGCGTTTTCGCGAATGCTGATCTTCGCGTCGAGCTGGATTTCGAGCGGCTTGCCTTCGTCGTACCAGTCGCTGACCTCGATCGATGCCAGGCCGCGCTTGTCGGTGCGTGGCTGTGCTAGCAGGAGTTCGGCCTCGCGGCGTAGCCTGGCCGTGCCAGTCTCGGCCCGTTGCCGTTCCAAGAGCCCGCGGACGCGGCCGGTCAGCCCCTTGGCTTCGCGCGTCAGGTCGCGTGTCAGCTCCGCGTGCAGCGAAGCATGGAGGATGCGCGCGTCGATTTCCGCGAAGCGAGTCGCTTGGTCGCGGAACCATTCCATCGCGTCCTGCATGGTCGTTGGGTCGTGCGCACACGCTTCGGCTTCGGGCCGGCGGCCGGCGGCGGGTGCGCTGTAGCGGGTACCGACGCCGAGCTCGCTGCGCTTGCCCTTGGGGCGCTCAGCCAATGTCAGGATGCGTTCGCTTGCGTCGACGAGGAACCAGTTGCCACGCGCTCCAAAAAGTTCGACGCGCAACCCGATCCTTGCTCCGCTCGGGTCGACGAAGGCTAGCCGCGCGCAGCGTTCCCCCGGCACGGCGTGCATGCTGTCGAGCCGCGCGCCGGCCAGCACTTGGTCGGCGATGCGTGCACAGTCGCCGTCGAGCCACTCGGCGCGACTAAGCGCGATTCGCTCGAGGCCGAGACGAGCGCGCACCGCGGAGCCCGTGGCGATGCGCAGCGCCGGCAGCTCACGGCTCGGAGGCTCAACGAAGAACAGGCACAAGTCGAGCGAGCCGGCGGCGACACCGACATTTTGGATGACGCGCCCGGTGAGGATCGGGGCGAGCAGCTCGAGCGACCGGGCGACGTCGGCGGCAGTCGGCATGCCGCGAATCCTTAGCTCAGCTCTTCGACGGGGTCATACACCCACTTGTAGGCGTCGAGTTCGTAGTCGAGCAGCTCGCCAGCCCCGAAGAACAGTCCGAGCTCCTTCTCGGCCGCCTCGGGGGAATCGGATCCGTGGATGAGGTTGAAGGCATTGCTGACACCGAAGTCACCACGGATGGTTCCGGGCTCCGCCTTGCTACCGAAGGTTGCGCCCATCAGCTTGCGGCTGATCTCGATGGCGCCGATGCCCTCGAGGGCGATCGCCAGGATCGGGGAGGACGTCATGAAGCGCACGAGACCCGCGTAGAACGGCCGTTCCTTGTGGGCTGCATAGTGTTGTGCGGCGAGCTCGTCGGTCATGTGCATCAGCTTCATGCCGACGATCTTGAGCCCCTTCTCTTCGAACCGCGTGAGGATGCGACCGGTCAGGCCGCGCTGGACCGCATCGGGTTTCGCGAGGATCAGGGTGCGCTCCATTGCCATAGGTGTGTCTCCATTTTTGGTAGCATCGGAATATGGCGAACAAGAGTATCGAACCGGATGGATCGGACCAGCGTCGTTTCGGCGGAGTCACGATTGGAGCCGTGTTGCTCGCGCTGTCGGTTGCCGCGTGTCGCGTCGATGATGGTGGGCACACGTCCAGCTCGGGGCCAAGCCTCGTGGAGATGGTCGGCGCGGAGGTCGGCAACCTCGAGGTGGAGGTGCGCGCCCTGCGGCGCCAGCGTGATCGTCTTCGGAACGATCGCGAGGCGCTCACGAAGGAAGTGAAGCAGGAGGAGGACGAGCGGCGCGCCCTCTTGGCGAAGCAGCAGGACCAGCGCGTGGCCCTGCAGACCGAGTTGCGCTCCCTGCAGTTTCTCGAGGATTCGGTCCTCGCTGCGCACAAACGGGCGAAGGTTGTCGAGCAGCAGATTGCTAAGCTACGAGCGCTCGAAAAGGAGAAGGCGGGACTCCCGCAGCAGATCCAGGCGCTGGAGGCTGCCCTGGCCGGGCCGCGTGACAAGGCGAAGGAGTTGCTCGAGAAGCTTCGCGCTCGGGTGAGCGACAAGGAGGGAAGGTAGCGTGACCGAACCGGAAACTGGACGTGGAGCGGCCCCCGTGGACACGGACTGGCTGCTGCAGCGCACGGCGCTCGCGCTGTTGCGGGCGGACTTGGGGCTTGTGCCACCGCGCGCGCGCCAGGACGCGCGCGAGATCCTGAGGATGTCGGACAGCGAGTTCGACGGGACTCGACTCGTGGACCTCTGCCTCGAGGGGCGGGCGAGCGACGGGGACCAGACGCTGCCCAAGGCCATGCTTTCGCTGCGCTCACGGCTGATCGGCCTCGAGACCGCGGCCCCGCGGCGCCGGCGGCCCTCGTTCGTGGTTCGCACCTCGGCTACGATGACTGCCAAGCTCATCTTCTTCTCGATCTACACGTTCCTGATCCTCGTCGTGGTGTTCCTCGTCAAGCGAAACTGGCCGAGTGCGGACGTTTATGCCGTGGGGGACAAGCTGTTGTCGTACTTCAAGTTCTGATCGTTGCTGGTCTGCAGCCGTTGGATTCCGCGGGCTGTAGGCCATTTCCGGGGCGCGGCTCGGTGTTCGCCTCAAAGTTTTGTGGATAACGCGTTGAAAGCGGTGGACAACACCGGATAATGGCTGAGCTTCGTCGGGAGGGAAAGCCCGGCGGGGACCAAGAGCGAGACTGCTCGCTCCTGAGGAAAGGTGACAACGAGTATGTGGAGTCTGCACCGCCGTGAGCCGTAGGGCTGACGGATGCACGTTGGCTTTGGAGGCGAGGACCGCGCGGGGTTCTCAGCCACCCCGAGGAAACTCGGTTGCTAGTGCGTGTACCCGGTGGACAAACCGAGGGAAGCGTAGCGCTTCGCTCGCGAGTTGCGCGTCGACGTCGCTCGCACGTCCCCCTGGGGTTCAGGCCGAACAGTCCTGGTGGTCCGCTGTGGGGTGGGGAACCCTCCCCTCCCTAACCGCCCTCCCCATCCCGCAGCGGATCCCAACTTTTCCGCAAAAACCCTCCACTCGTTGGAGGGTTTTTTTTTGCCACCAGCCTGGCGCAAACTCCGATCGCAACGCGATCCCGGATCGGAACCGCTGTCCGCTGGATCCGGATTGTCTTGGGAGTAAGGTGAGCCCGTTCCGAAACGGAACCAGAGGCCTTACGGCGCCCTATGGCAGACAGTCG